>JABGPX010000179.1 GCA_018644745.1 Spirochaetales bacterium | reverse complement strand
CACCAGTTGTAACGATCTCCGGTGCAGGTCCATAATCACCCAACTTACCCTTCCTAGGAGGGTCATCAAAAGAAAAGGTATTCCCGGCCGCCATCATTGCGGGGATCTGCTTTTCACCACGCGCATCAATCGCCTCCTTTACAGGATCGATATTCTCAAAAGCAGTCAGCCCCGTGCCGTAATTAGGGAAGATATCAAGTACCGAAGCTTGAAACCGACGGTCCCAGCCAAACCCTATAGCAACTCCGACCAGAATCATGAGTACACCAAATACCCGCTGAATTCTGACAGGATTTTTCGATAACGCGGGTATCCGTTTGAGCAACGCGCGACCGCCAAGCATTACCGCCATCATCGGGATCGCGGTTCCGAGAGAATAAGCAAGAACTATAAAAATCGAACCGCCATCAACACTCTGGGTAATGGCAAGACTAATAACCGAAGCCATGATAGGTCCCACGCAGGGTGTCCACACCAGCCCAAGGCTGAAACCCACGATCAGGCCTCCGCCAAATCCGCCTGACTGCTGCTTCGTCTGACCTTTACTTGCCAATCGAGAGGCGATTATCTCAAAACCGTGACGAAGTTTCGGAACCAGCATGACCAGACCGAAAAAGGTAATGAGTACAATGGCGACGATCCTTAATGCGTCCGGGGGAATTCCAAGAGCCTGAACAAGGCTGGAAAGAGCCAAGGTAAAAATAGTGAAGCTGGCAATAAATCCTGCCACAACACCAAAAGGCCGCCCTTTGCCCCCTACGCTTCCGGAAAGCACTATCGGCAATACCGGCAGGATACAGGGAGAAAGGATTGTTACGATTCCTGATAGGAAGGCAAAGGACAGCAGAATAATCATTTTAGTTCATCTCTCCGATCGCAGTTTTCTCGAGTAGTCCGTCTACACCTCCGCCGTTCCAAATGGAGACTAGATCGCCTTTTTCATCAATTTGGACAAATGTATGCTGATAGGTTACGCCGTATTTTTTCTTCAGATCCTGTGTGCGATCATAATCGACAACAATAACGGTGATCTCGTCTAACTCATCAATTCTGGCTTTGATCTGCCTCATATCCGCTCTGCAGGATGGGCACCAACTTGCATAAAAGAAAAGCACTGTCGGGCCAGCCGCGGCACGGGCAATCGCGTCTTCAAAATCGCTATAGTCCACTGTTCCGCCCATATCCGTTGAGACGGAAACCATGTCATCGGGCTTTGATCCCTGTCCCGTTACAGCCATAGCGGTGAGGAGCAGGGCTACTATTATGGGAATGATACGTTTCATTTCATTTCCTCCGGGTATGAAAATACCAGTAAAATGTCACGAAACTATCACAAAAGGAGTAAAAATGGGTAAATAGTCGGTAATGCCGCGAACCTTGCGGTAATGCCTCGAACCTTGGCGGTAAAGTCTGCGGATTCCTCCGACTTTGTTACTTCGTTTCCTTTACCTGAGAGGAATCAAAACCCGGAAAACCGCCCCGGATTCTGCGGGGCTTTCGGCTTTGATGGTTCCTTCATGAAGTTCAACGATCTCCTTTGCAATAGCGAGCCCAAGACCGGTTCCGGGAGTGCTTCTATCTCGGCTTTTGTCGCCCCGGTAAAACCGTTCGAAGACGTGAGGGAGATCCTCGGCGTCAATGCCCCCGCCGGTATCCGTAATCGTAAATATGAGGGATCCGTCTTTCTCGGCAAAGGAGACGGTCACCTTCCCGCCGACTGGAGTATGAAAGAGGGCATTCTCGATAACATTAGTAAGTACTCTTTCTATCATCCCAATATCGGCGCTTACCGCGGAAAGATCCGCCGGATGATCAACGGCAAGGTCTACACCTGCTTCGTCGGCTCGGTTTTTCAGCTTCAACACCACATCCTGCGCCAATTCGGCGATGTGAAACGGTTCCTTCTCAGGCTTTATCTGTTTGGACTCCAGCTTTGCCAACTCAAACAACTCTTCGACCAGCATCTGAAAGCTCGAAACATTCTTAAGGCTTATTTCTAAAAAGTCTCTCCGCTCTTCATCAGACAAGCTGTAATCTTTAACCAGGATAGTTTCCAGATGACCTCGGATTGATGTAAGCGGACTCCGAAGATCATGAGATATATTCGCAATGAGATCGCTGCGCTGCTGCTCGGCTGTTTTCAGTTTCTCGACACCAATATCGATGGACTCGGCCATTTCATTGAATGCCCGTCCGAGGGCGGCCAGCTCATCGGTGCCTTTTACCGATACCCGGCGATTGTATTCGCCGCGTTCGAAGGCGTTTACCGCAGAACTGAGATGCCGAAGCCGACGCGTAAGGAAGGAAAAGAGAGAGAGACCGGCGAGAAGAGTTGCGAGAACCGCGAAAAGAAAAGTGATGAAGCCGGAGCGGAGAAAATAGCTGCTTCGAAGCATCTCGAGGGACTGGTCATAGCTCTGCCCGCGTAGGATTACATACACATACCCTGCGTCCGGTCCCATATCCAGGAGCGCTGCAGAAAACGGCTTTTTTTGTGCGGAAGTTCTCGGATCATCTCCCAGCACCGGAACTTTACCGTCGGTTTCAACAAACTTTTTTAGCGGAGCTATGTCGATGGTCCATCGCTCGAGATTCTCGGCGGGATGGGTGAAATAGGATTTGATGACCCCTTCGCCGTCGACTAAGTAGATTTCCACCATTGGATTCAACACCATCATGTAATGGATCTCGTCCTTTATTCCGTCCTCGGAGAATCCCTCCGTAACAAGCGGCTGGAGTTCCTCGGCAATACTCGCCGCGTACTCCCGATTAAGGAGCTGCTCTACCTCATCAAAAAGACGCCCGGCGGCGTTAAAAGCTATTATCAGACTCCCCGCTCCGAGAGCAAGAATCAATATGAGAAAAATCATTGATAATTTCGCGTAGAAAGATCGTAGTATCATCATGAGTTCGCTACCTCTGTATTTTCTGCAAATCGGTATCCGACACCCCAAACGGTTTTTAAATACACCGGATGAGCCGGATCCGCCTCTATCTTATTACGTAGCCGGTTTATGTGAGTATTTACCGTGTGCTCATACCCCTCGAACTGGTACCCCCAGACAAGATTGAGAAGATCCGCCCGGCTGTAAGCCCTGCCGGGGTTGCTGATAAACAGCTCGAGCAGGTCGAACTCTTTTACGGTAAGCTCGAGCAAAACTTCACCGAGTACCACTTTTCGCTTCTCCAAATCTACGGAGAGTGCACCGATGAGGATTTCTCCGCGGGAAACTTCTGTCTCAGCAGGCGCCAAGCCGGTTCCCGCCCGACGGAGCAGCGCGCGAACCCGGGCTTTGAGTTCGCGAACACTGAATGGCTTTGTCATGTAATCATCGGCACCGAGCTCGAGCCCGAGCACCCTGTCAATTTCTTCCGCTTTTGCCGTAAGCATGAGGATTGGCGTATATGGATCCTTCTCTCGTATCCGTTTGCATACGGTAATGCCGTCGAGCTGGGGAAGCATCAAATCCAGGATTACTAGTGAATATGAACCGTTTAGAACTTTCTTCAAACCCGAAGCGCCGTCGCTGACCTGCTCCGTCTCGAGCCCGAGATCCTGAATATTGGTCGCTACTATAGCTGCGATTTCTCTGTCATCTTCTATAATGATTGCAGTATTTACCATGTGCTTCTCCAACCCTCTTCAAATATATGAGATAATACCCGAATAATACAGCGATGGAGCGAACCGATTGAAGATTGCAGTTTTTACCGATGCTCATGTAAACCTGGCCGCGGAAGGACCCGAGAATAACCGATACTATCATCTCGCTGAAGGACTGATAGGGCAGCTTGTTGATGATCTGAACCAATCTATCAGACCGGACGCTGTAGTATGCGCCGGAGACCTTCTCGACCGCGGGGGCGAACCGGAAGCATTGAATCAATACAGGCAGGTCCGCGGAATATTAGATCGTCTCGATTCTCCGTTCATTGCGATACCGGGAAATCATGACGGTCCAGATTACAATAAGGTTTTCGGAAGCGGCACCGCGTTTATACATGACATTATGAATGTACGTTTTGCGCTTTTCAGAGATCCGGAAAGGGCGGGTTATAATGCGACACGGGAAGAAGAGTCTATGCTTTTCATGGAAAAAGCAGCGGGCCATGAGGGACCTCTCGTATCACTTCAGCATGTACCGCTTTTTCCGGAAGGAACCACCGATTGCCCGTATAACTACACAAATTCCGGTCAGATTATTACGGCTCTTCAGACAGGCCGATACTGCCTCGCGCTAAGCGGTCATTATCATGAAGGTTTTGATTATCAAAACGGAAAAACCGTTCGATACCACGCAACCGCGGCTCTTTGCGAGCCTCCGTTCTGCTTTGATGTAATAACCTTCAGCGATAGCGGAATTGTAAGTATTCAACAGCATAATCTTAGTGGGCCCTCATGATCTCCGCGGGTTTAAATATCCCCCGCTCGGTGATAATCCCGGTGATGAGATCCGCGGGCGTAACATCGAATGCAGGATTCTTTACCGGGCTCGATGTGGGAACGATCTGCACCGAGGCGGCCTTCCCTGATTCCGGATCAATCCCGAACATGCAGGTGACCTCTTCGGGACCTCTCTCCTCAATAGGAATATCACTTCCGGTCGGGCAGTTCATGTCCACTGTCGCCAGCGGAGCGGCAACATAAAAAGGGATACCGTGCGCATTCGCTGCCAAAGCGCTCGTATAGGTTCCTATTTTATTGGCGATGTCTCCGTTCGCGGCAATTCG
>JABGPX010000180.1 GCA_018644745.1 Spirochaetales bacterium | reverse complement strand
CTGCCATAGGCAGTGTTGAACCCAAACTGGTTTGGCCCGAACTGAGGTGCAGAACCAAGATGCCATTTCCCGAACAAACCCGTGTCATAACCCGAGTCACGCAGGACCGTTGCCAACGTCTGATATCCGTCAGGGAATACAGGCGCATTTGACGGAACCGTCGCATGTGATCCGAAACGACTTGGATGCCTGCCGGTAAGTAGTGAAGCTCGTGTCGGTGTGCACATAGGGCACACGTAATGCTGAGTCAGTTCGACTCCTTCATTTGCGAGCCGATCGATATTGGGCGTGCGTATCGGTGATCCATGAAGACTCAGATCTCCCCAGCCCAAGTCATCGGCAAGTATATACAGGATATTGGGTTCGTTCATTTCTACTCCCTATTCGAACGCTACGGATGAACCGCCCGCAGCTTCGCTCTTACATATCCTGTGACCGGGTCGCGATAGATCTTCAGCTCAATCGCCTATTTTGCTCCAGCTAATGGCAGGAAGATGATCCATCGGCTGTCTTGGCCGCGGCCTGCCCGTACCGACCACGGCACTAACTTCAGGTCGACCGTTCTGCCGCCGACTTTGCCCGGCACGGTCAGGATATGGATGCCGTCAAGGAGGTCACCGTGCCACTGGACAGAAACCTGTTTTTCGACTTCTTTCAGGTCCATCGAAACCGTTGCTTTCTCTACAGGAAAATCAACATCTTCCTGTTCCAGGCAAAATACTACCGGTCCTCGGGCAAATACAATTTGCCCGGCATTAGCTTCAACCCGCGGATCGGATTCGATCACGCGAACAGGCATCTCTAATTTCAGTTCAACTGTATCGCCGTTTTTCCACTGCCTGTCGATCACAAGATACTTACCGGTCTCAACTTTTTTTTCATTCTCACCAGGCAACCTAACAGTTACTGCCTTGCACCACGCCGGTATTCGAAGCCTTAGCATGAATGAGGTAGGATTATCTCCCTCAAAGCGAACCTTAATATCTCCATCGTGGGGATAATTCGTTTCAACCGCGAGATCAATTTTACTGCCGTCGCTCATAGTGTGGCTGATACTGGAACTCGAGTATAAGTTTACAAAGAGACCTTTCTCATCGTAAGAGTAAAGATATTCGGGCAGTGCTCCGAAAAATCGCCAGGCATTGCTTATACAACATGAGGTTCTGTTGATATTAGGCAGCATGCATCGAGCTGAAGCCGGTATATGATAGTGATCGGTTTTATCGCTTAAGTCTCCAACCACAGCCATCGGGTTATAATAAAATGTTCCCTTGCCGTTCAGCGCGATAGCACCAAGGTAGTGATTGTAAAGGATCTTTTCGATCACATCGAAATAACGGCTTTGCGGATCAATGGCATGCATTCGCCAAGAAAACATTATCATCGCAACCGAGGCGCAGGTCTCGCCAAGTGAGCGGTCATTATTTCCTTTCCTGGTATGCGGGAGAATGTGGGGTTCTTTGGCTATATGCTCACCGATGGAGCCTATCGCGCCTGTTACATACATACGTGTCTGAACCAGTTCTTCCCAAAGGCCCTCGAGATACCTTCCCATCTCATTGCTGCCTGTCTCCAGATAAAGATCGGCCATCCCGGCCAGCAGGTAACCGACTCGGACAGCATGGAGCCCGCCGCCGGCGCTGATATTCTCAACCGCTGGTCCAACTTTGCAAAGCTCTTTAGCAAGGGTAAGACTGAAATCGAGATACTTCTTTTCACCTGTTGCGCGATAAAGCCGAAGCAGCCCAAGCTCGTATTCGGAATGCTCATTCAATGCGGAAGTCGTATAGTATTTGTTACCGTTTTTATATTCGTAGATCAGATAATCGGCCCAGCGACAGGCAGCATCAAGCAAACGCCGCTCCTTTGTCGCTCTGTAATGAGCGGCGGCGGCTTCAAACAAATGCCCGGATATATAGAGATCGTGCTTAATCGTGGGATCCCAGCGTACTTTCTGATTTATTTGCCCGTTGATATAACCGTCATCTTCCTGGCACTTGATAATCAGATCGACAATACAGTCAATTTCATTCTTCAGAGCTTTGTCATCTGTCCTGACAAAAACATAACAGGCGCCTTCAATCCATTTATATACATCACTATCGGCGGCCAGTCGCAGGGGAGGAAGCCCTGTTTTCGCGGCCGATTCCAACGCTGCCTTAAACGGCGGGGGTTCTTTACCAACTGCCGCGGCCTCAAATCCGGCAGGGATCGGGCTTTCCAAACCAAGCATCAAACTTGCCAGGTTTCTATTTATTCGTCTTCCTAGATAACCGGAGACATCGGTCTCATGAAGCGGCACGGGCCGACATTTTGCGGATTCCAATGACCAATCGGCGGCGACATATGAAAGTTCATCTAATGTAAGAACCGACGGCATTATAATCCAACTATTGATGGGATGTTCATGATTATCACTCGCCGAAACTTATCAGCCTTTGAATGATCCGACCATTATGCCTTTGACGAAATACTTCTGGATAAAGGGATAAATGACAAGCATCGGCACAATGGAAAATACTAGGGTGGCGTATTTGATCATTTCAGATTTTGCTTCATTTATACTTGCGCCTTCCATCATGAGCAGAATTTCATCTTTATTCATCTGCTCAAGCTCTTGAGCGTACTGATTTGCGGTTACTATCTGGTGCAATATAACCTGCAATGGATATTTCGAAGCAGTTTTCAAATATATTACCGGACCAAGATAAGAGTTCCAATGAGCGACCGCGTAAAACAGCCCTATTGTAGCGATCATGGCTTTTGAAAGGGGCAACACTATACGGAGCAATACGGTCATGTCGCTGGCTCCTTCGAGATGAGCCGATTCCTCGAGACTTTCGGGAATGGATTGAAAAAAACTGCGCATAAGTATCATATTGAAAATCGACATTGAGCCCGGCAGAATGAGCGCCCATAACGTGTTGTACATTCCGAGGGATTTCACAACTAGAAAAATCGGAATCAATCCACCAGAAAAATACATGGTTATTACTGCCAGTATGGTATAGAAGTTCCGCAGGGTAAGACGTTTCTTGGAGAGCGGGTATGCCATCAGGATAGTCATGACGAGATTAATTGCCGTGCCGACGCTGGTATACAAAAGGCTGTTTTTAAACGCATTGGGAATGCGCTGAGATCTGAAAATTGTAGCGTAGCCAATTCCCTGAAATCCTTTTGGATAAAATGTCACCGTCCCGGTAAGTATCGCATCCGGATCACTCATCGACATCGATATGACATGTAGAATTGGATATGCGGCAGTTATCATTACAATAACCACAATTATGTGAACAACGAAACTCAGTGAAATCGACGATAATGACCTGTCTTTTACCATAAACTTGTCTCGGTATATTTTTTTGCAAGCTGGTTTGCAGCAACTAAGAGTATCAAGTTTGCAGCAGAGTTGAATAATCCGACAGCTGTTCCATAACTGAAATCGGCCTTTAGAATACCTCTCCGGTAAACATATGTTTGAATAACGTCCGCCGTTTCATAAGTCGCGGGATTATACATCAGAAGCACTTTTTCAGCTCCGACAGTGAATAGCTGACCGATGTTTAGAATGAGCAAAAGAATAACCGTTGCCCGAATTGTGGGAAGGTTGATATGCCAAATTTTCCGCAGACGCGAACAACCGTCAATCGTCGATGCTTCCAGCAGATTTGGTTCTACCCTCGAAAGCGCAGCCAGATAGATGATTGCTCCCCAACCCAAATTCTGCCAGATTCCCGTAGAAATGTAAATTGTACGAAACCATTGAGGCATAATCATAAAATAGGTAGGCGTTATGCCGAATAATCGATTCAGCCATATATTTATAAAACCACGGCTGGGTGACAGGAAAGTCGTTGCCATTGCGATTACCGTGGCCGTTGCGAGAAAATGCGGCAGGAAACTGACCGTTTGAATGGAACGTTTGTAACCTGAATGACCTATCTCATTTATGCACAATGCGAATATAATCGGCGCCGGAAAGGAGAAAACGAGGGAGTAGACACGAAGAAGAACGGTATTTCTTATGATCCGGCCGAAATAAGGATATTCTATGAATCTTCTGAAATTGTCGAAACCAATCCAAGGGCTTCTCATAATCCCGCTGCGAATGCTGTAGTCTTTGAAGGCTATGAGAATTCCATACATTGGTACGTAGTGAAAAATGATTAAATATACCAATGGAAGGATCAACATAAATTGCAGAGACTTGGTTTTTTTCAGGCCTTCCCAGGTTCGTTTAAACCAATTACCACCAATGACAGGAGGTGAACTCGTAAAAACGTTGTTTGAAGGTATTTTCCGGACGGTGCCTTTCATCACTTACCCTTTGTTATCACTTTTCATGTAGACCGATATGGATGCTAATCTCGCATTGTACGAACTATAACGACCTAATAACCAATGGTACAGATCAACCTGTACTAGCGCAGGCCCGGCTTCGATGGTTTTTCTGCAGTATTATTCTACTAGTACGCCGAGCGGACACATTGACTCAGGAACTGATCCCTTGGTATGCTGGCCGCTGAAAACGTCAAGAATTGATAGATTCCAGTCTATTGAATATTAGCATCGTGACATAAGTTCTTTACCGGGGGCGTAGCGGATTCGCAATGTCCACACTCGATTCTTCAAATACTTACAAATCTCGCGGTGAAATAGGTTCCGAAAAATTCCAGATTGGATGGATTGTGCCCGTGTCCTGTTCGGTCGGGTTCGGAATTGCGGCGGTTATCCTGTTTGCTATTCGAACGGCCGATCCGTTGAG
>JABGPX010000183.1 GCA_018644745.1 Spirochaetales bacterium | reverse complement strand
TCAAGAATGCGGTGTAGCTGTACATCTCCCCGAATATCCCCGGCTCTTTCGGAGGATTCGGGTACTTATCGAACAGCACTTGCAGCTCCTTCTCTGTGAACGTAGCGACCTCGGACGGCTTGTATGCAATTTTGCCTAAGCCCTCACAGGGATTACGATCGATATCCTCCAGAAAATACGCCTCGCGCATAATGGTTCCCAGAATACCTGTCGCCTTCTGCACAGTTCTACTCATGCCGTTTTTCTTGATCAACCGCTGCTGAAATGCGACAACGTCACCGCGGCGGATCTCACCAATCGACATATCTACAATTTGATCCTTCAACACATGATTCGTCATAACATTGCGCTGGGTTGAGGCGTGCCGACGCGTGATGCTCTTCCCGGTAGAAATCAACCTTTGACAGTGCGGACACCGGTCGAAATCGAAGTACGGCTCCATGTAGTTTTTCAGGAGCGTTTTCCCTCCGGCATGCTTCGGAAGCACTTCATCGATAACATACGCCTCTGCCCGGCTCTTGGTGCTTAGCTTTGTGGAGTGATAAGTCTTCTCGTTGGACAATCTGTAATAATAGACTTTCTTCTTTCCGGACTTTCGAGCGGTCAAATAGAACTTTTTAGCCATATTTTCCCCCAAAACTTGTCACTTTTTTGTCACAATTACAGTTTAGGGCAAAAAGAAAGGGATAACAAGCTATTTCTAACTCGTTATCCCTTAAGTATTTACGCTTGAGCAAGGCGGGATTCGAACCCACGACCTTTGGCTTCGGAGGCCAACGCTCTATCCAGCTGAGCTACTTGCCCGTAACGGGAGGTCCCATTCGCGAAGTAGAATACCTTTGGACAAGAGTAAATGTCAACGAGGGGGTTCACATTGCACTACATCCGCCTGACTTATATAGAAGAATCTGATACTTTATTTGGGATGAAACTCATAAAGAAGAACGCCGGTCTGTTTACCCTTCTCTTTATACTCGGGTTGATTTCGGGGACATTTGCATGGGAAATTCTAGAGCGGATTCTGCAGATTGCCGGCGTTGGCCTGGATCTTGGAGTCGGACCTATTGGATTCGACCTTGACGTCTTGGCGGTATATCTCACGGTAAATCCCGGAAGCCTTCTTGGCGCCGGCTCCGGAATCTTTCTTTTCTTCAGGTTGTAAAAATGCTAATACTTGCTTCCTCCTCACCTCAGCGCAAAGCATTGCTTAAACAGATAGGAATCGACCCAATCGTGGTTCCCTCCGAGATTCCCGAAGAGGTCGAAGGGAATAATGTTCGCGGAGACATCACTCTACTTGCGAAACAAAAACTCGAGGCTGTTTTATCATCATTGCTTACGTCACCTGAAATAGCCGGCGAGTTAAAGGAGCCGTGTTGGATTATTGCTGCGGATACTGTGGTTGTGTGTAAAGAAGAGGTATTCGGCAAACCTGAAGATGAAAGTGATGCAAAGCGGATGCTTTCGTCTCTATCAGGAACACGCCACTCTGTGCTGACGGCAGTACACATCAGCAGATTGTGCCGGAGTTCTGAGAATCTGGTCGAGGATTCACGCGCGGAAATCGCGGAAACATATGTGGATTTTATCAGCATGAATCCCGCGGATATTACCTGGTATTTGTTTACTGAAGAATGGCGCGGAGCGGCGGGGGGCTATCGGATTCAAGCGCGCGGAGCAGTTCTCGTGGAGGCTATCAGCGGCTCCTTCAGCAACGTCGTAGGCTTGCCTTTAGAACTCATTTATGGCATGTTAGGGGACCTCGGATTTCTTTTCTGAAACCGAGGAAAAATTTCCGCTGCCTTTGGGCAGACGAGACATATAAGAAGGGGCCGCTTCTTCATTGAATGCGGCAATATGAGGAGGACACTTTGGCAGTAGTGACAATGAAGAACCTGCTAGAGTCTGGTGTACATTTCGGGCATCAGACCAGACGTTGGGATCCACGGATGAAATCATACATCTTTGCCGAACGTAACGGGATCCATATTATAGATCTCCAGAAGACAATCGCCGCTATAAAAGAAGCATATGATATAGTGCGTCAAAATGTGCTGGCAGGTAAAGGCATTCTTTTTATCGGCACCAAAAAGCAGGCCCAGCAGGCAATTGAGCAGGAAGCACAGCGCTGCGGTATGTACTTTGTAAACAATCGCTGGCTTGGCGGTATGCTTACCAATTTCGCCACCATCAAACAATCAATTCTCAAGCTCAAGAAAATTGAGAAAATGGAAGTTGATGGATCATTCCAGGGGCTTACTAAGAAAGAGATCGCCCGTTTGAGAAAAAGACGAGCTCGGCTCGAACGAAATCTTGGCGGCATAAAAGACATGCGGGAGACTCCCGGAGCAGTCTTTATTATCGATACCCGTAAAGAGGCCATTGCTGTGGCCGAAGCAAAACGATGCGGGATACCAATTATCGCTGTTGTAGATACCAACTGCGATCCTACAGATATTGATTATCCAATTCCTGGGAACGATGATGCTATCAGAGCAATTACCCTTTTCACCCAAATTATCGCGAACGCCGTAGTTGAAGCGGATAACGAAATTGGACTTGAAGTAATTGAAACACTTCAGGATGAGGATGAGGATGAGACACCGGCCGCG
Source organism: Spirochaetales bacterium (assembly GCA_018644745.1). The sequence continues at coordinate 2,180 of JABGPX010000183.1, read as the reverse complement.
GCACCCGTCGAGGCTGCACCCGAAAAAACAGCTGAGGTAGAAACAGTTTCTGTAGCGGAGACCATTAATGCAGCCCCCGAGGGCAAAGATGCGTCTTTTACCCAGGAAGACTATTCGGACTACACGCCTGAAGCAACAGCTGCGGCGGAAGCCGCAAAAGCTCCTGTTGAACCGGAACCGGAACCTGCGGAAAAAATGGTAGACGCAGACAAATTGTACGAAGAGTAAGGAGAGACCGTTGGACATTAAGGCATCGGATGTAAAGGCGCTTCGGGAGAAAACCGGGGCGGGAATGTTAGACTGCAAAAATGCCCTTGTGGAAGCAGAAGGTGATTTCGGCAAAGCTGAGAAAAAACTTCGAGAACTTGGGCTCGCGGCAGCGGCAAAACGCAGCGGCAAGGCCGCGAACGAAGGACGTATTTTCGCCGCCACCGGCGGAAAATATGCATCTCTGGTTGAGCTCACCTGCGAGACAGATTTTGTCGCGCGAAATCAGGGTTTTATAGATCTTGGAAACAAAGTCGTTGAAATGGTAGTAGCAGAAGGCCTCAACGAAGCGACAAATGAACTTACTTCCATGGTGGACGACATCAAAAGCAAGATTAAAGAAAATATGGGTCTAAAACGCATAAAGTCGCTCAGCGTTGGTGAAAACGAACTGGTCGCCAACTATATTCATGGCGATGGTAAAATTGGTGTTTTGGTGAAAGCCAAAGTTGAAAATAGTGATATGTTGAATAGTGATGAAGTGAAATCATTTTTATTTGACTGTGCACTGCATATCGCGGCATTTAACCCGCTGTATCTCAAAAGAGATGATGTAGACCAGGATTATATTAAAGAGCAGGAAGAGATTTTTTCCGTTCAAGCGGCGAAACTCGGAAAGCCCGATAATGTTGTCGTTGGTATTGTAAAAGGCAAACTTGGCAAGCATCTATCAGAAGTAGTGATGCTCGACCAAGGATTTGTGAAAGAAGAGAAAAAGAAAGTAACTGAAGTAATGAAAGAGATCGGCAAGAGTGCCGGCGGTTCATTAGAACTGGTGGATTTTCTGTACTACCGTGTAGGACAGGAATAATAGTTTAACATCGAGTCGACCGTGCTAATCCGCGCGGTCGACGCCGTTTTTTTATGGAGATGTGGCAATGGTAAAGCGCCTGGCAGAAGAAAAAATGACAAAGAGCCTTGGGGCTCTTCAGGAAGATTTTAACACGATCCGTACCGGCCGCGCGTCGGCATCGCTTTTCGACAAGATTAAGGTTGAATATTACGGACAGAAGACTCCTCTCAGCCAAACCGCGACTATTTCCATCCCAGAAGCGAGGCTTGTAGTTATTCAGCCCTGGGATAAGTCACTTCTTGGAGAAATTGAGAAAGCAATTCAGATGTCCGAGCTGTCGGTAAATCCTAGTAACGACGGCAAAGTTATACGCATAAACATTCCGCCTCTTACCGAAGAACGCCGAAAGGAATATGTAAAAGTCGCCAAAAACATGGCGGAGCAAAGCCGGGTCGCTATAAGAAATATTCGACGTGAGGCAAATGATGAGTTTAAGAAACAGCAAAAGTCAGGCGATATAACTGAAGACGACGAGAAAAGATCCGCTGACGACATACAGAAACTTACCAATTTATACATCGAAAAAATTAACGACCTTCTCGACGCAAAAGAAAAAGAAATACTCGAAATTTAATGAAGATTTTCTTTCTTCGGTTCAATGAAAGCAGCAATGGTGCTTCGTAAATCTACACATTCACGCTCCCCGCTGCATCTGCCGATCCATGTCGGTATAATCATGGATGGAAACGGCAGATGGGCCGAACAGAGAAAAAAGCCGCGTTCCGCCGGTCATAAGGAAGGGCTGAACACAGCCAAGCGGATTGTGAAAGCGGCTTCAGATATAGGTATTAAATATCTAACCTTGTATGTCTTTTCAACAGAAAACTGGAAACGGGCGGAGGAAGAGGTTAGCATCTTAATGCGTCTTATTTCGCAGCATTTAAGAAAAGAATACGATTTTTATCGCGAAAACCATGTGCGAGTGATGCATTCCGGCGATAAACATAGGCTGCCGGACTTCGTACGAAACGATTTGGTGGACGCGATTAGAGACACCGCAGATTATGACGGTATGGTGGTAAATCTGGCTATTAACTACGGCGGGCGCGATGAGATTGTG
>JABGPX010000403.1:2236-4794 GCA_018644745.1 Spirochaetales bacterium | reverse complement strand
TATAGAGATTGTCGGTATGGCGGAAGACGGCAGACAGGCCGTGGAAGCGGTCCGCTCTGCGGGGCTCGGATGGGCGGGACGAACCATTTTCCCGCGTCACCGTTTTACCTGATACGGATCCGTACCTGTTAAAAACAGGGAACTTGCCCGGATACATCAACAAAGGAGTTTACACGTGGAGAAATTTAGTCTGGAAGGACAAGTAGGAATCGTCACCGGTGGCGGCGCCGGTTTGGGCCGGGGCTACTGCAGAGAGTGCGCGAGAGCAGGAGCCACGATCGTCGTTGCTGATATAGATTCAGAAACCGGCCGGGAAATGGCTAGGGAACTCACGGAAGCGGGGCGTGACGCCCTTTTTGTGCAGACCGACGTGTGCAGCCGGGATAGCATCGAGGCGATGACCACGGAAGTGCTGGCGAAGTACGGAAAGATCGATTTCCTCATTAATAATGCCGGGATGTGGCTGACGGGGGGCATTGAAACGACAACGGAAGTGCGTTGGAATCAGGTCATGGATCTCAACATCAACGGTCTTTTTGCATGTTGCCAGATCGTCGGAAAACAGATGATTGCTCAGGGCGGCGGACGTATTATCAACGTATCTTCGATATCCGGGGTTATTATTAACGAGCCGCAGCCGGTTTGGCTCGAGCCCGCGTACTTCGCCTCCAAGGCCGCGGTCATACATCTGACCAAAGGGCTGGCGGCTGAATGGGCGCAGCACAACATCCGTGCGAACGTTATCTGTCCGGGCTATATGGCCAATACGCCCTACAATCCCGAGGTTGACAGGCCGCCGTGGGTTGATTCGGTGCCATTGAGGCGTCCCGGCAGGCCCGACGAATTGGGAACGGTTGCGGTGTTTCTCGCATCCGAGGCGTCGAGTTATGTAACCGGAGCCGTCATCATGGTTGACGGCGGTTTCACCATCCACTAGCCAGTATCATCACAAAGGAGTCATCATGGACCTAATCATTGCCTCCGACGGGTGCAAATACGTCCTTCTGGGGAACTTTCGTCGAAACGAAATCGACATCTTCGAGACAGCTGATCCGCGGCCTGACAAGATTGACCGACACCGCGAAATCAGAAAGAAATCGGTGGAAGGCGATGAGTTGCCTGATCGAGACGGCATAGCGCTGCAGGGGACACAGGGATTCGCGATTACCGGAAACGCGATTTTTAGTTGGCCGGCCGCCGGACCGATGAGGCACGGCATATTCGAAGATGAACCTTCGGCGGATAACACTTTCGGCGGCAGCAATATCAACTTCTGTGTCGCTGAAAGTATATTGAGCAAGGAAACGGGGAGCATGATCGGAGAGAACTCTGCTGCCCCGAGAGTACCGTTTGCCGGCAATATGGCCTGCCTCGATCCAGATCATCGGCTTTGTCAAATGTTCGATCCGTGTTTGGTCGAGGAGTTCATCAAGGAGGAAGTAGGATGAAAGGCATTTGGTTTACAGCGCGGGGCAAAACCGAGTTCATGGAGGAGGATCGACCGGTCTGCAAACCCGGCACAGCCCTCCTCAAGACGAGATTCTCCGGGCTCAGCAACGGCACTGAGAGGAACAAGCTCATGGGTGGCAATTACCACTCAGGCTCCTATCCGGACCGGATTGGATACCAACACGTCTCTGAAATCTTGGAGGTCGGTGAAGGCTTTACCCGGTTCGAACCTGGTGACATCGTTTTTTCAGCCACTTTTCCAGGACATGTCCCGTATCACCTCCTCAAGCAGAATGATCTAGCGGTGAAGCTGTCCGGCGATTTCGACCCGATAGCCGCCTGCCTCATGGGTGTGGCATCAGTTTCCATGCACGATGCTAGACTCGCACGCATTACGGTAAACGACCGCGTGTTGGTCATCGGCGCCGGGCTCATCGGCCTGTATGCGGTAGCGGCAAGCAATCTCCTTGGAGCATCGGTGACCGCCGTGGACAGGCATTTCGACCGTCTGGATCTCGCCACCAAAATGGGAGCAGAAAGGGTGCTGGACAATTCCGCCGGGGATGCTTGGGATGTTCTAGCAGAAGATGACGCGTTCACGGCCTGTCTCGAATGCTCAGGCTCCGATATCCTGGACAAGATAATCTGTTCGAAACAACAGGGTGGAATGTTCGAGTTAGGGACGCGTCTCGTCATGGTAGCCGGTCGAAACAACGTTACCATAGACTTCAACAGAGCCTTCGCATGCAGGCTCGAAGTCCACTTCACGGCCCACTTTGATCAGGATGACCTCGAACAGGTATACAGACTGGCGGCGGCTGGAAGGCTGGAGCTACGCGGGCTGGTTCGAGAAGTGGTGCCGATACACGATGCGGTCCGCATCTATAGCACCTTGCGGGATGACAAGAGTAGCCTGCTCGGAACGGTGTTCGATTGGACGGTAAAACACGATTTGGAGTAACGAACAGTTGCTTCGGTAGTGCCGATCTTGCCGCCTGCAACAGAAGCCGGGAGTTCATTCTCACGGCGTGACGCGGACGGATGAAGAAGAGATTGACATGAAGTAATTGGGATACTATGAATCGACTCCACGAGCAAGGATGGATCTC
>JABGPX010000403.1:0-2226 GCA_018644745.1 Spirochaetales bacterium | reverse complement strand
CAAAGCGAAATCGCTGATGTTGACCGAAGAATGTTATCGCGAATCAAATGAACTTTTCCAAAAGCTCTTCGGAGCAGATGATTGATGCATCACTCCCCAAAATGCCCGCACGGCTCCCTCTCGGTATAGAAAAATGTAGAAATAGACAAGTGAAGTCAAAAATTGATACGACCTGAGGTATTGTTTTAATCAGTCTGCAGATATAAATACATATAAGAATAATAAAGAGAAGGAATAATGGGATTTAAAGTAAATCTTCTTAAAATTCAGAAATTTACAATTCATGATGGTCCGGGGATTCGTACAACAGTCTTTTTCAAGGGTTGTCCGTTACGGTGCCGCTGGTGTCATAATCCGGAATCGATACCTGTAGAGCCGTTACTGATGTGGAACAAGCGATTATGTACTGATTGCGGGCTGTGTGTTGAACCCTGTCCGACTGGTGCGCAGATTCAACAGGAGGGAATTCATTCTATTGATTACGGGAAATGCACTTCTTGCGGCGAGTGTGTGAAAGTTTGCATGGCAGGAGCTCTAAAAATTCACGGCGGACTTCAGTCAGTTGAATCGATTATGGCGCAGTTGAAAAAAGATCGTGATTATTATGAAAACTCAGGTGGTGGAATTACTTTTTCCGGGGGCGAGCCACTTGCACAGCCCGATGCGGCGATAGAGTTGGCACGAGCCTGTCATACAGAAGGATTTAATGTCTATCTCGATACCAGCGGGTTTGCATCAGCCAAGGTTTTTAACAGGGTGGCGGCGGAAGTTGACGGGTTTCTGTATGATCTCAAACTGATGAATTCGGAGTTGCATAAAACGTATTGTGGTGTGGATAATGGACCGATTCTGGCTAATTTCCGCCATGCGATAGAGACCGGAAAACCAGTTCGCATTCGGGTGGTATTAACTCCCGGTTTGAGTGATACCGAAGAAAACCTGATAGGGTTGGTGAATTTGATTGAAGAGACCGGTTTCGATGGACATGTGGATCTTATGCCTTACCACAACATGGGACGCGGCAAATATAACGGACTCGGGTTGAATTATAGTATGGAAGAATATGAGGCGCCTACACAGAAGCAGTTGGCGGTTGTAGTCGAATTTTTTAAAAACAAAGGAATAAGCGCTTCGGTGCAATAGGAGAATAATCATGAGTTGGAGAGTATCTAAACTGAAAGAGGAGTTCTTTGGAGCTCCGAATGCATGGAACCTAGAGCGGGCGAGACTGGTGACGGCGGCCTACAAGGAAAATCCGACGGAGAATCCGGGTGTGCAGCAGGCATTGGCGCTGGCACGAGTACTTGACGAAAAAACAATATTTATTCGCGACGGCGAGTTAGTAGTTGGTAATTACGCTGCCCGTCTCGGTGATTATGAAATGTATCCGGAATACACATTCCAGGATGTGGTTATCCGTTATGTTCACTTCGACTTTGACAGAGAGCTTGATGAATCTAATTTTGAATCCGATGCCGAGAAGAAGGAGTTTTCTGAAATCCGTGAGTTCTGGCGTGGCAAGTGCATGCACGAAATTGCCGACACCATTATTCCTGATGAAATTCAGGAAATGAGGGATACGCGTGAAATCTGCGGAAATCCGTACGGGCGAGATGAGGGGCAGGGTCATATTGTTGTGGAATACGATAAGGTGGTTGAAAAGGGGCTGCGTTATTATATCGATAAAGCCAAGGGCCGCATGGAGGAGTGTTATGCCACTGATCCGAGGGGCTATCATTTTAACCGGTCGGTCGTGATTGCGCTTGAGGCTGTGATTCGTTTCGCCCATCGCTATGCAGATCTTGCCGATGAACTGGCACAGCAGGAGACAGATGAGACCCGTAAACAGGAGTTACTGACGATCGCTGAAAACTGCCGAACGGTTCCTGAGTTTCCAGCAAAGACCTTCTGGCAGGCGACGCAGGTCACCTGGTTTATTCATCTGCTCATGCACATAGAACAGAACGGTTTCGCCATTTCCATCGGTCGTTTCGACCAGTATGCCTACCCGACCTTCAAGGCGGACATTGAGTCCGGCGAAGTGACTAAAGAGTTTGCACAGGAAATTCTGGAGGGCTTCTTCATGAAGTGCATGGAGATCACTCTCGGCGGTGCCAAGATTTCGCTGACACAGACGATCACTATTTGCGGTGCCGATGCCAACGATGAGGATCTCACCAACGAACTTTCCTACTTGTTGATTGAAGCTGATCGCGAAACGCAGAT
>JABGPX010000187.1 GCA_018644745.1 Spirochaetales bacterium | reverse complement strand
GAGCCGGCATGCATCTTGCCTTCGCACTCTTCCGGATGGGTGAATCCCCAGCCGTAGATACATGGCCGGTCGCCATATCGTCCGTTGTAGCGATCCGGTTTTGCCAGATCCAGCTTGCCCACACAGCCGACCCGGTAGCCGTTATCGCGGACCCGTTGGTAATAAGTCGTGCTCGACCTCGGCAGGAAACTGGTGTTTGATAAGCTGCCCACCCGAAACGGCTGAAGCCCGGTAGCCAGACCGATTCTGGCCGCGGCGCAGACCGGGGCGTTGGTGACACAATGGCTGAATGCGGTGCCGCGTTCAGCCAGGCGGTCGAGATTCGGCGTGTTCACAAACGAAGCCCCGGCGTATCCAAGGTAGTCAAAACGCTGCTGGTCGCTCATGATCAGCAGTACATTTGGTTTTTCAGCTTTCATCACTTTTCCCCATAGATTGGCGGAAGGCGCGCAGGTCGTCAAATTCCATCACGTTGCACCTTTTCGCCCATGAATTGTAAAGCGAGGTCAGTTCCTTAACTATCTCCGGATGATCTGCAGCGACATTGTTCACTTCGGTGCGCCCTTCTTCCATGTTATGCAGCTCCCAGTCGGTGTCATTCTTGCGGACCAGCTTCCACTTTCCGCGCCGAACCGCCCGGTTGCCTTCGTGTTCCCAGTAAAGCACCTCGCGCTGGTGGGGTTGGTCGATGAATGTGGGGGTCATGCTGAAACCTTCCACCGGCTTTATGGATTTGCCTTCCAGGGTTTCCGGGTAATCGATGCCGGCGATGTCGAGAAAGGTAGACATCACATCAGGGAGCTGCGCGGGCTGATGGCGCAGTTCACCATGGGCGGCGATACCATTAGGCCAGTGGACAATGAATGGTGTGGCGATTCCGCCCTCGTGTACCCAATGTTTGTAGAGCCTAAACGGCGTGTTGGAGACATTGGCCCACGGCAAGCCATAACTCGAGTAGGTATCTTCCCCTCCAGGCACGATTTCGGGGCTGTTGCCGAACCGAACCTTACGGCCGTCGCGGGTTTCCAGGGTTCCGACATAGGGAGGTTTATTCAGCAGATTCATGATCCAGCTGTCCCCGTTGGATAATTCCTCGGCGCATCCACCGTTGTCCGCGAGAAAAACGATAACGGTATTCTCGAATTCCCCGGTTTCCTTAAGAGTGTCGATGATTCTGCCGATTCCCTGATCCATTCGGTCGATCTGGGCCGCATAAACCTCCATGCGTCTCGCCTGCCAATCCTTGTTCTCTACCTTTTCCCAAGGCCCCACGTCAGGATCGCGATCGCTCAGGTTCCAGTCCGGATGGATGATCCCCATATTGGTCATTCTTTCAATGCGTTTTTCGCGCAGCTTGTCCCATCCAGCATCGAACCGACCTTTATACTTAGCGATATCCTCTTCGTGGGCGTGCAGCGGCCAATGCGGAGCAGTGTATGCCACGTATTGAAAGAACGGTGTGTCTTTGCTGCCGGATCTATGTTCGCGGATCTGCCTAACCGCCTCGTCAGAGATGGCATCGGTAATAAAGTAGTTGTTCCCTTCGGGTTCTATCGATGTGTTGTTTCGTGTCAACGTGCGGGGCTGATAATAACTGGCAGCGCCGGTGATAATTCCGTAGAAATCATCAAAGCCCCTCTGATTGGGCCAGTTGTGTTTGGGACTTTCAGGATCGACATGCCGCGTAACATGCCACTTGCCGGACATGTATGTCGAGTATCCGCCCTGCTTCAATGCTTCGGCAATTGTCACCGTGTTTGGATTTAGATCTCCGAGATATCCATCGATTCCGTCATCCCGCATCATGTCACCCACATCGGCCTGAGGAGGATACAAACCCGTCAGAAGGGATGCTCTAGAAGGGCAGCAGCGGGCGGTGTTGTAGAACTGGGTGTAGCGCAGCCCGTTTTTGCTCAGAGAATCAAGGTTGGGCGTCTGCACTTCGCCGCCGTAGCAGCCGATGTCTGAGTATCCCATATCGTCGTTGAGGATCAGGATAATGTTTGGTATCTTTTTCATGCTTTCTCCCTCAACAGAGGTACCGCGATTCAGCTCAAACGCTGAAAAGCTCTATCTTGTTTGTAGAATTGTATTATCACGTATAAACATTCTTACGGCAATCATGTTGGGTCAGAACAGACGTACGGCAAGTTTCGGCCATTGCGCACAGCCTTTTCCGGCGTTAAAATACATCGAAAATTGCTCCGACTTCGCAGCAGGTTTGAAGATGAGCATCAAGACGCGGAGGTTCAATGAGGAAACAACTGATTCTCTTAGCGCTGCTTATAGCGCCGTTGCCGGCAGGCGCCGACGAGTTGTGGAATCGTGCCGTGGCCCGGTTTTCGATGAACAGCGGCTGGATAGCGGGTAAAACCGAGGTCGTTTCGGAGAACTACAACCGCAAAGGTAAGCTTAAATCGATCGAACGGCGGTTCACCCGGTCACGACCTCAATCCGGCGGAGCGGAAACTGAAATTCTCTTTGTTGAGAAAGACGGCGTCGACGTAACCGCCGAAGAACGCGAAAAGGCCGAGAAGGAACGGATCGAGCAAAACGAAGAAGATAGAACTCAAGATGAAAATTCAGAGTCCGGTTCAGGGTCTGATACGGGGTTTCCCAATCCCTTCGATCCAAACCGTCAAGATGTAGTGGAATATCAGCGGAACGGCAAAACTCTTCGGGTCGACGGCGTGTCTCTCGTTGGATTTGATTTTAGCATGCAGGTCGAAGAGGAGACCGTCTACGTCGGCGTCGCGTTTCTCGATCCAGATACCGGAACACCGGTTGAACTTGAGGCAACCATGGATCCATTACCTCGTTTCGCGGATTTTGTCCGCCTCTATGTTCAATTCAACAACGAACGCGACCGGTGGCATGCGAACTACATAGAGATCGAGGGTGCCGGGGGCTGGCTTCTTATTTACAGGCATTTCAAGAGCTCGATTTCCTTCTCAGACTACTTCAGGGCGGAGAGTTAAAAAGCTGATATCACCGAGTCTTATTCTATTTGCTCATGTGCCAGTTTCACTACAGTTGACGCTGATTTAACCGCGTCATCGGCCTGCCGTTTTGTATATACTGCGTAGGGCACTCCACCGGGCAAACCGTTTGGATACCTCGTAGGGATGTAATATTGATCAAGTACGGCAAGCTCATCTTTGAGCTGCGCAGGAAGGTCCATTTCCGAGGCAAGATCCACAAGGGCATGGCCGTACACAATTCTTTCCCCGGAGGCGTATCTAATGGACTTGAGTGCTTTTTCGGACACTTGCTGACACTGAAAACAGACCTGGGCATAGAACTTTTCCCGAAGTCCAACTATCGCAAATTCCAGATCGTTTTCAGCTTGGCTCAGCCAACGCTTGGCTTCTGTCTTGGGTTCCTTCAATCCTGTATCCTGTTTCAATAATGTTTTTAATAAAGTAACGTCCGGGCTCAGCCAGCATCGTGCTCAGCTCTTCAGGAGTATATATCAGCAAATCCATTTTATTAAACGAATTTCGCAGCTCCATAATCTCGCGGATGCGATCGAAAAACGGCAGCTTTGTTTCTCTCACTAACAGCAGGTCCAGGTCGCTGTATTCATCAGTACTCTCATTTGCCACTGAGCCGAATATGTACGCCTCTGTGAAATCCGATTTGTGTGATCTGAGAGCGGCCTCCGCAGCTTGTAGATTCATGCTTTATCCTAGTCCTACCCGTTCTCTCGGTCAAGATGGAGCAGCAAAAAAATCTCCTATCTCGGCTGTACAACCCGAGCCGATTAAGCTTCTCATGCTGCCATGCTATACTGATAATATGGAACTCAAACAGAAACGACCGAATATTATCCTCATGTTGTCCGACGACTCCGGGTGGGGTGATCTCTCGTGCAAAGGAAACAAGAACATATACACTCCGAATCTGGACAAGCTGGCGGGGCAGAGCGCCGATTTTGATTGGTTCTACGTGGCTCCGCTGTGTGCTCCTACCAGGGCGGAGGTGCTTACCGGCCGCTGGTTTCCCCGAACCGGGGTAAAGGGTGTAACCCGCAGGGCGGAATGCCTGAATCTTGACGAAACGACCATCGGCGATCTTTTCCAGGGGGCAGGATATCGTACCGGATATTTCGGCAAATGGCATTCCGGGTCGGCCTATCCCTATCACCCGAACGGCCGCGGATTTGAGGAGTTTACCGGATTTTGCTGCGGTCATTGGAGCCACTACTTCGACAGCACGCTGGAGCATAACGGCACGGAGTTCAAAGCCGACGGTTATATCACCGACGTTCTGACCGACTCCGCGGTAGAGTATATCGAAGAACGCGCTAAAGCGGATGAGCCGTTTTTTTGTTACCTTGCGTACAACGTGCCTCACTGCCCGTTTCAAGTCCCTGACGAATGGTACGACAGGGTGCGGAACCGGGAGATTACCATGCGCAACCGCAATCCCGAAGAGGAGGACCTCGCGAAAACGAAAGCGGTGCTGGCTATGTGTGAGAATCTGGATTGGAACGTGGGAAAAGTTATGGATACCGTTGAACGTCTTGGTATAGAAGAGGAAACCATCATCATCTACCTCACCGACAACGGACCGAACACGGCTAGGTGGAACGGGGGTATGCGCGGGAGGAAAGGGCACGTTGATGAAGGCGGGGTTCGCACCATGTTCTTTATGCAGTGGAAGGGAATGATCGAGGCAGGAATGCGAGTAGACCGGATAGCCGGCGCGGTTGATCTGGTGCCTACGTTGGCAGATCTCGCCGGGATCGACGGGTCCACGGAAAAACCCCTGGATGGAGTCAGCCTGAAACCGCT
>JABGPX010000465.1:2140-4798 GCA_018644745.1 Spirochaetales bacterium | reverse complement strand
TCATCCTCCGGCGGACCAAGGCGGCTGTCGCTCCCGAGCTCCCGGCACGAATAGACTCCTATCTCCACTGCACCATGGCTGCCGATCAAACAAGATTCTACGACACGCTGCGCAAGTACCACCGCACAAGGGTCGTGGCCGCCATCAGTGCGGGAGAGATCGCCGAAATCGGTACGGCGATCTTTACCGGGCTGCTGCGGCTCAGACAGGCGGCCTTCTACCCCGAAGACGCAGCCGACAACGGAAAAGGAGTAAGCTCGGCCAAGGAGGAAGAGCTTTTAAAGAATCTGATGGAAGTCACCGCCGAAGGCAACAAGGCGCTGGTTTTCAGCCAGTTCGTCACCGCCCTTAAACATCTGGAGCGGCGTTTCGCCGCCGCTGGCATCAAAACACTCCGGCTCGACGGCCGTACCCGTAACCGGACCGACCTGATTGAGAGTTTTCAGAGCTTTGAGGGCCCGATTGTCTTTCTGATTTCACTACGGGCGGGTGGAACAGGAATTAACCTGACCGCCGCGGATTATGTCTTCGTCTGCGACCCCTGGTGGAACCCCGCCGTGGAGCGGCAGGCCATCGACAGGGCCCATCGAATCGGCCGCCAAAGCCCGGTTTTTGTCTACCGGGTAATAACCGAAGGAACTGTCGAGCACAAGGTGATGGAGCTGCAGGAACAAAAGCGTCAGCTGGCGGCGGATCTCATCGCCGAAGACACCGACGGCCTTGCCTCAAGTGTCGCAGATTCATCGGCGGAAGAACTGCTGTCGCTGTTTGATTGATGAAATCCCAAACACCCCGAAAACTACCACATATCCTCTCCCCGATCGAGCACCCTGTCCAAGGCATCCTCCCATTTCTCAGGATCTTGCTTACTAAGGTATTCCCCCGCCGTAGCAAAAGAGAGATGGCAGAGAGCGCTTTCACCAGGCCTTCCGAGGTGTAGATAATGATCTGCTGCGGTGCCGCCTTCTGCCACTCCTGCCAGAGGGTGTTCTTGTAATCAAATGTGGCGATAAACTCAACCAAAGGAACGGCGAAGTCGTAGTATTCGGTATAACCCGACAGCTCGGCGTAGCTGATAAGGGAGCTGGCGAAAAGAGCATTGGCGCACCAGTACTCATGCATGTCCGGTGGATTTATGATGTGGTTCAAAACACCCACGCCCATTACACCGGTCTCGGTAAGATACTCAGCAAGACAATAATCGAGAGAGCGTTTCACGCTGGACAGCACTTTTTCGGTTTCCGGCAGGGCAGGTCGGGAAAATACCGCACCGTCTCGAGCATAGCATTGGCGGTGGAAGCATTATCAGCGACACAGGAGCAGTTGACAATTCCGCTTTCGTCTATGTCATATCCATAACCCATATCATACATATCAGGTATATGAACGCCTTGATAGATCATCATTCTTTTTGTAAAAGCGCGGGCGATCTTTCTCATGCCTCCGTCCTTGAGAAGGTTGAAGGAACGGCAGGCCGCGCGGACCTCGTATGATTCCTCGAATACCGATTCGATCGGATGGGCTATGCCGGGGCTCGAGATGGTGTGATGTGCAAAGTAGTTTCTGGACTTGAGCAGCCCCTTGGCCGTCGCGTTGTAATTAAGCATGATATCCTCTAATAGAATCTTCATTTGTTTAATCAGACCGGATATCTTGCCCGGCGGGCATTTCTAATAATCCGCTGCCACAATTCCCACTCCGATAACGGCAGATCCTCAGGTCCGCTGGAATACATAAAAATGTATCCACGCTCAGCTATCTCAGAAAGAGCGCACGCACGGTGTATCATCCGCTTCACTTCTTCGGAATCGAACTGGTACAACGCGCCGGTGAGGCCGCCGCAGAAAATTAACTTGTCACCATATCGCCGAACGAGATCGGGAAGATCCGGATTCTCATCCCAATCGAAAGGGTTCATAATGTCGATGCCGATCTGGATCAGATCAGGGAGAATCGGGGCGATATTGCCGTGAGAGTGCATGTGAACAAAACCACCCTTTCCATGCACCAGCGAAACAAGTTCCTCATACCACGGCAGAAAATAGTCGCGGAAGAGCGTTGGTGATATCAGCAAACCCGCGGCGTTACCCAGGTCGTCGGCGACATCGATGATCTCGACACCCCGGTCCAGCATCATCCGCGCGGCGTCGAGACTCATCCGGGCAAGTCTGGCAGTTACATCACGCATAAAATCCGGTTCAAGCATGAGGTTCACCAAAGTATCTTCAAACGCCATAAATGAATTGTGGATACCTGAAAAAAAGCCCTGAATACTCCCGGTCGGTACAAGCCCGGCTTCCTTCAGCGTCCTGCAATCCTCTTCGACATCCCGAAACCGTGCGGGATCCAGCATGTCCGGTAGAACCAGCTTTTCCAGGTCCGCAGCTGTAGTAACGGGAAAATTGTAGTAGTGGATTGAGTGAGGACGATAGTGAATCCGCCGCCAATGGCCTCCCTCGTACTCGAGGATCTTGTAGTTTTCTCCCCGCTCAATAACCTTCGGCTGAATCTCCCCCGGACCTCCGTGAGCGAAGGGCAGGAGGCCGCCTTTCCCGACACCCATGGTGGCGCAATCCAGATAGTGCCCGAGGTTTACGGCAGCTTTGCGGCTCTCCGCGGTTCTCAGCTCCGGAGAAAAGACGTCGCGAAGCGGATCGT
>JABGPX010000465.1:0-2130 GCA_018644745.1 Spirochaetales bacterium | reverse complement strand
CGTCGGATGGTATGTAGTAGGTGTTTTCATCATAACACTCAGGCGGAGCAAACTTGTGAGTAGTCTTTTCATCCAAGAAACCGCAGAAGATCAAAGGGATCGATTCGGTTGGCCGTCCCTTCAGCATATTCAACAGATTGTCCCGATTATTCATTTGTGTCGGCCCCTTGGCCGATCATTATCTTTTTTTAACCCTATTTCGTACACCGTTCGAATGTCAAATCAACGCGAGACCAATCTAACCACCGATCTCCACCATCCGCTTAACATAGCTGCAAAGTAAAATCGGCTCATCCGTGAGCTTGTTCAGGATGTTTGCCGTCGCCAGATGTATGCCATCAAGAGATCGGGCATATTTGAGCTGGTCATCATGTCGATGCCGTTCCAGCACTCCACACTTCGTTCGTAGTTGTCATCCTAAAACACGATCGAATGCAAAAAACTGGTATCGATATACGCGCGAGTCATTTCCGATCTTCCCGCGTGGAATGGTAAATCTGGTCTGCTGTCCTTTGCGGTATATGTCTGGCTCCTCGCTTCGAATCGAGGGTTGTTCGTTTTGTTGCCTGAATCAGGCTTCCCGTCCGAGCTCGTTCGGATAAGTATTCCAGAAGTTTCGGTTCGGATTCACGGTTTGCAGAAGCAGGAACGATCTCGGCGATGATTTTATTATGATCGGTCACGACGATGTGCTCACCGCTTTTCACCATGTTCAGGTAGCGGCTCAGCGAATTCCTCAAATTCCGTATTCCGACGGTAATCATGCAGTCATCATAGCTACTATGGCCATTTTTATAAAGAACGAAAGGATTTGATTTAAAGGGTGGGGAAATAATTTCCCAAAAAAACCGGGTGGGAAAATATTACTCGGCTCCGCGGCCGACCAAGATCAAGGCAGCCGGAAAACAAAGGGAAACACGCACGAATGTCGCCGAGTTAACGCCATAAACAGCCGCGCTTTGGCACGCTTTTTGCATTATTACTATCAGAACATATTTTTACCTGAGGAGGAAAAATAATGAATAGAGTTCTGACAACAGCACTTATACTGGTGCTTGCAGGCGGATTGGTCGGCGCTTTCGCCGAGGGTCAAAGCGAAGATCCATCGACCCGGTTCGGCCCGGGAGGGCGCTCAAACGAGTTTCCCGAGCTTGAAGAAATAATCCTTACCGGTCAGGTGTATTTCGAAGGCCTGGACTTCCCGGTTCTGAAGACCGCCGAAAAGGAATATGGCCTTATGGTTCCGCGGTTTTACACCTATGACATCGATATCAAGGATGGTAAGACCATTACCGTTGAAGGTCTACTCGGGCCCGAGGAAATGCCCCGGGGCCGCTTCTCAGAAAGCGATGAATTCGAATCCCACGTGATGGTGACCAAAGCTATCATCGACGGGGAGGAGTTTGAAATCGACTCCCGCTATGGTTCGATGATGTCTCGCGACTTTGATCCCAAAAGTACGCGACGGGGTGGGCCGATGGGCGGCAGGTCTCATATGAGCACTCCGCGAGGCGGCCGCGGGTAGATTAACCGGTAGTTCTGCGTGACGGCGGCGCCTTTGGCCGCCGTTTTTTTTGGCACGTCATAGGTGAACCCGCGGAACTCTGTTGGTAAATTGCGGTACTATGAGTATAGTTTTGAGAGGAAGGAGCGCTGGCACTTTATGGAACTAACCGACAGACTAAAAAGCTTTGCGAAAGATCAGCTTATTATGCTCATTTCTCTCGTTCTGATCTTCGGCGCACTGTCGGTTCTTTCGGTATTCTTCTTCGCATCAGAAAGAAAAAACTCGCTCCTATTTGTCGAGTTCAGGGCCGAAGAATCCGCATTCGCGTTACTCGATTTCTACGCACAGGGGCTTACGCCCGGCCCCGAGGAGCTCGAGCAAATCGTCGGTTTCGCGATCTACAACAAGGAGGGTTCCGCGGTTGTTTCAGCAGGTCGGTTTCCCCGCCGGCTGAACACTGGTGAAGTTGCAGAGCAGGGCTCGAGCATCACCATTAACTGGAAAGAACGTACCGTCTCGATTGCAAAACCTCTCGGTATGTTCCCCGCGTTTATGGCCCCGCCGGGAGGTATCGCCCGGATGCGGGGGATGATGCGCCAATCCCCCAATACTGCCATTTACGT
>JABGPX010000924.1 GCA_018644745.1 Spirochaetales bacterium | reverse complement strand
GCCATGTTTATGGCGTTCTCCTGCATCTCGAGTCTTGCTCGCTCTTCCACGGACATCTCGACATCAAGGCCATCTTCCTCTGCGCTTCTGAGCGCAGCCTCCCGCATCGCCTGATGCTGCCGTGACAGTTCCTCTTCCCGCAGTCTTCTCTTGCGCTCGAGTTCCCTCGAAATCAGCCTGAAAGCCATAAACGCAACTACAACCACCGCCAGGCCTATCAGGGAATAAAGGATCGTCTGCCTCAAACGAGCTTGATTACGGAACTTCTGGTCTTCCTCAAGGTGTTCCGCGGATCGGTCAAAAGCCAGGTGCTCCACGGTAACCTTGTCACCCCGCGCGGCATCAAGCCCGATCGCACCTTCCACAAGAGATTTTGCTTTCTTGAGATCTTCATCGTTCACCGGCAGGTAAATTCGTTTGATGCTGCCGTCGGCATTTAGAACGACAACGCCGTTATCATCATACTCCCATTTCCAGACACCATCAATGACGACTGCCGCGGTAATCCTTTCTATCTCCCACGGGCTGCGTTCTTCAACCGAGTTCCTTTCATTTACTTCATAGTTTTCTTTGACAGAATTATTGTCATACTCGCCGACAAGCCCGTTCAGATCCTTATACGCCGGTGGTGTCTGGCCCTCCTGGCCCGGAGGTCCCTCGGGATTAAACCCGGTGCCGGTGAAAGACTCATCGATCTGCTCTTTCGACCGCAGCACATTCGGCATTGTTTCCCTGTCTGGATATGCTGTTTGAGGATCCTCAGGAACGACTTCAATCGGGAAGAACTCAGTAGTCTCAGTCCTCAACTTGTCGAAATTTAATTCGATGGACACACCGGTTACACGCACCCTGCCGACACCGAAAATATTCGATAATTCGGCAAGGATACTCATCTTGTACTGCTGCTCGAGCCTCGATTTTTCTCGGATCTGCCTTGTGGCGAGTTCGAGATTATCCATGTCCGCCAACCCGGAGAAATCATTCAACTGCAGACCGTTGTGATCATTGATCGTGATATTTTCGTCTTTCAAACCTTCAACGCCGAACTTTACGAGCCGAACAATTCCTTCGAGCTTTTTCCGGTTTGTAGTTATATCCGTTCCCGGCGTGGGTGTGATGATAATCGACGCGGTAACAGGGTTCTGGTTTTCGGTAAAGATCTCATTTTCGGGCAGCACGAGCATTACTTGGGCCGAGTCGACCTCATCAAGAGCTTCAATATGCTCCTCAAGACTCCTCATGATGGCCTGACGCAGATTTACGTCGCGTTCAAATTGGGTCACCGTCCATTGGTTTATTTTGAATACATCCCACGGCGAAACGCTGGGAATGAGATCTTCCCGCGCGAGCAGAGCATTCATTTTTCGGGCGGTTTTCTGGTCATCCACCATGATCTTGCCGTCGGCGGTAATCGTATGGGAAATACCTTCTTCATCCATACGAAGAGATATTTTCTCCCGGGTTGCCTCATCGGTAATCGCGGCGGTGATGAGCGGAACCATGCCGGGCCGTGCGGACACGGTGAGAAGCAGGATAATTGCGAGGAAAGCTACGCCGATAACCGCAAAAAGCACGATCTTTTGTACGGTTGTCCACTTTCCCCACAGATTCTTAATCTGTTCTATTGTTTTCTTAATCCATTCGTTCATGTGCCCCTCCCAGTACGCACAGACCTAGCGGCCGCTTACCTCATATTTATGATGCTAGAATATGCTTGAAGCGCCTTATCTACTACTGCTTTTGTAAGCGATACCGCCAGATTTGCCTGGGCCATCGCAATAGTTACATCATGAGCCTCTACCGAATCCGGATCGGTAACCATCTGAGTACTAAGCCGGTTACTTTCGAGCTCCATCTGATTCACGCCGTTAATAGCTTTCATGAGCATCGCACCAAAATCTCCTGTTTTCCCGCTTTCTTGCGTGTCATTCACGCCCCCGAAATGCTTAGAATTGGTACGGGTTAGATTGATTGCGTCGCCGCTTACCTGCAAAGCTGATAAAAATGCCATAATTATCTCCCTATCTCCAGCGCTTTCATAAACATAGCTTTCGAGCCGTTGATTACGGCTGTATTGGCCTCATATGATCGTGAAGCTGAGATCATATCGACCATTTCTTCCACGACATTTACATTCGGAAACTCAACATACCCGGCGTTCTTCCCGGTCTTTATCGCATCCGGATGCGTGGGATCATAGACCAACCTCGGATCAGAGTCGTTATCTTTTTCAATTTCGACAAGCCGTACTCCCTTTCCGATTCCATTGTCGAGGTTCTGAGGTAAAAAGGGGCTTCGCCAATACGGCTGAGAAACCCGGGGCCTGAGAATTACCCTGCTTCGCCGAAACGGATTGCCGTCGGCGTCCCGCGTTGTATCGACATTTGCAATATTGTTGGAAATTACATCAAGTCTCGTCCGTTGAGCACTCAAGCCCGACGCCGCCGTGTTTATACTACTGAAAAGTCCCATATACTACCGCCTTACCTTAAGACCAAATTGATCTGCGAAAATTGATTAGACACGATGCGGGTCATCATGTCGTAATTCAACTGATTCTGAAGAAGCATCATCGATTCTTCTTCGATATCGACATTGTTACCATTATTATCAGTTGTAGAGAGATAATCGAGTATTCTTTTGGGGCCGACATCACGATAATCAGAGGTCCGGTTGAATGGAATATGACGATCGTTAGTCAAAGCCGCTTCCATCCCGCCTTTTTTCTCCGTGTCCAGAGCCCGTTTGAGTTCGGATTCGAAATTCACGACGCTCCGCTTGAAATTCGGCGTGTCAGCATTTGCGATATTATCGGCGATGACGCTTCGACGCAGCATCGACACATCCATGGTTCTGTGCAGAATGTCGAGATTTTTTCCAAAACTATTGTTTACAAACATCGCTTTTTCCTCTCATCCTCTATTTTCGGCCATCTTTTCCCCTATTCTTAGGGAAACCTACTGTTTAGAGAATGTACTGGCTCAAATCCTGATCTTCGACCACATCTTTCAGCTGCTGATCTACATATTCGGATGTTATGGTAATAGTCTGCTCCGTAAGCTCAGGAGCGTGAAAAGACACATCTTCAAGTAAGAGCTCCATAACGGTGTGCAGACGGCGAGCGCCGATATTCTCTGTGTTAGAGTTTACTTCGGCAGCGATCTCAGATATCCGTCGAATTGCGTCATCCTTGAAATCTATGGTCAGTCCTTCAGTTTTCAGCAGCTCAACGTATTGCAGTGTAAGCGAATTCTCAGGCTGAGTGAGAATCTTCTGAAAATCATCACTATCTAAATCGTCGAGTTCTACCCTTATAGGAAATCGTCCTTGAAGTTCCGGAATCAGATCGGAGGGTTTGCTCATATGAAACGCACCAGCGGCTATGAAAAGAATGTGTGACGTATCGATCATTCCATGCCGGGTGTTCACCTGATTGCCTTCGATAATCGGCAGGATGTCACGCTGCACTCCCTCTCTCGATACATCCGCACCAGATCTGCTTTCCTTGGATGCGATCTTATCTATTTCATCGATGAAGATAATTCCCATTTCTTCAACCCGTTCTTTGGCAAGATCGTTCACCCGGTCCGAATCGATGAGTTTATCCATTTCCTCTGCGAGTATTATATCTCGAGCGTTTTTTACCGAAACCAGTTTCTTCTTCTTTTTGCCGCCGAACATGTTAGAAATATTGCCCAGATTTACATCCATCTCCTCGAAAGTGGTGCCTGAAAAAATCTCGATCGACGGCATCCCGCCTTTCGTTACACTCACCTCTACCTTTTTATCTTCCAGCTCTCCTGCCTTTAGCTTCTCTCGAAACTTGTCCCGAGTCGCGTCGCTTCCTCCGCTTTCCGCGGGCGGTTCCGCAGGAGATTCCACCGAACCCTCCGGCGCGAATCCAGGTTTGGCGGGAACGGAAGGACCGGGACGTTTGATTCCGGGTAATAGGAGGTCGAGAAGCGCATCTTCCGTGCGCTTCTCGGCTTCCTTTAGAATCTGTTCCTGCATCTCATTCTTCACCATGGATACAGACACAGACATAAGATCCCGTATCATCGATTCTACATCACGGCCCACATAACCGACCTCGGTATATTTAGTCGCTTCAACTTTAAGAAAGGGTGCTCCGCACAATTTCGAGAGTCGTCGGGCAATTTCGGTTTTCCCGACACCTGTAGGCCCGATCATTATGATGTTTTTTGGTGAAATTTCGTCGCGTAGTTCTTTAGCAAGTTTCTGCCGGCGTGTTCTATTTCGTAAAGCTATGGCTACTGCCTTTTTTGCTTTCTCCTGACCAATTACAAACTTATCTAGTTCGGCCACTATCTGGCGGGGTGTGAGTTGATCAATGTCTAGTTTCATACCAGCTCCTCGACAACAAAATTCTCATTTGTGTAAATACAGATCTTCGCGGCAATCTTCATGGACTTTTCCGCTATCTCTCGAGCGCTCATGTTCGAATCCTCCATGTATGCAAGAGCCGCCGCATAGGCATAGGAGCCGCCGGAGCCTATGGCGGTAACTCCTTCATCCGGATCTACTACATCACCGTTCCCGGTAAGAAGCAGGAGTTTACTTTCATCGGCCACAAGCAGCATCGCCTCGAGTTGCCGGAGCATCTTGTCCATTCTCCAGTCTTTCGCCAATTCGACGGAAGCTCTGGCAATATCGCCATTGAACTGGCGAATCTTCGCTTCGAAGCGCTCGAAAAGTGTAAATGCGTCGGCGGTTGCGCCGGCGAATCCCACAAGAATCTTGCCTTCAAAAATCGTCCGTACTTTTCTGGCGGTCGCTTTCATTACCGTATTG
>JABGPX010000188.1 GCA_018644745.1 Spirochaetales bacterium | reverse complement strand
CGAGACACGAAAGGCAAAATTACCCTCCTGTGCCCTCGGCGCCACCTGGGCAGGACTCGCCGGAGTCATGTTTGCGGCGAAAACCACTTTCATTAATCCCGGCAGTTTTAAGGTGTGGGAGTCGATAATTATCCTCTGCATCGTTGTTCTCGGCGGCATGGGCTCTATTCTCGGTGTTTTGCTCGCAGCACTTGTCCTTATTCTGCTTCCCGAGTACCTGCGGGCGTTCTCGGAGTACCGTATGCTCATATTCGGCGCTTCTTTGGTACTGATGATGGTGTTCCGGCCCGGGGGGATCATCACCGCGAAACGGAAGATGTATTCCTTCAAGAAGGAGGACAGAACCGTTGCCGAAGGGGAGGCCCGTTAGTATGGCACCTGTACTCGACGTAAAAGGGCTCACTATGGATTTCGGCGGTTTGCGGGCCGTGGACACCGTTGACGTGATGGTGGAAAAAGGCGAGATTGTCGCTCTTATCGGACCGAACGGCGCGGGAAAAACTACCTTTTTCAACTGCATAACCGGTGTGTACAAACCGACCACGGGAGAGGTTTTTGTCGAACCCCCGGGTAAAGATCGGAAAAAGATCAATGGATATCGGCCGTACAAGGTCACCGAAAACGGGCTTGCCAGAACCTTTCAGAATATACGCCTCTTTCAGAATATGACTGTACTCGAGAATGTGATGATCGGCCGGCACAGCCGAATGAAGGCAGGGCTCTTCGGGGCGATACTGAGAAATCCGAGAACCAATCTTGAAGAGGAACAGGTGGTCGAAGACAGCCACGAAATCCTCAAAAAAATTGGTATTGCTCAATATGTCAACGAACTGGCGAAAAACCTGCCCTACGGCGCCCAGCGGCGGCTGGAGATTGCCAGGGCTATGGCAACCGATCCGTTTCTCCTGCTCCTCGACGAGCCGGCGGCCGGAATGAATCCCCAGGAAACCATGGCTCTCGACGACCTAATCCTTCGCCTGCGAGATGCGGAGGACGTAACAATCCTGCTCATCGAGCACGACATGAGTCTTGTAATGCGTCTCTCGGAGCGGATCTATGTAATGGACTATGGAAAACTTATTGCCGACGGCACCCCGATCGACATTAAGCAGAACCCCGCGGTTATAAAGGCCTACCTGGGAGATGATTTCGATGCTTGAGCTCAAGAATATCAACACGTTCTACGGCAATATCCAGGCGCTCAGCGACGTATGCATTACGATCTCAGAAGGAGAGATTATCACCCTTATCGGAGCCAACGGCGCCGGGAAATCCACCACACTCATGACTATGTGCGGCATCGTGCCTGCAAGGTCCGGTGAGATAATTTTTGAGGATGAACGGATAGAAAAGATGCCGACCGACCAGATCGTCGCGAAAGGCATTATCCAGGTACCGGAGGGGCGACGTATTTTCCCTTACCTCACCGTTAAGGAAAACCTCGACATGGGGGCGTTTCTCCGCACCGACAAGGAAGATATCAAGCGCGATATCGACCATATCTTTGAAATGTTCCCTATCCTCGCCGACCGTCGGGGACAGATGGGCGGCACGTTGAGCGGCGGCGAGCAGCAGATGCTCGCCATGTCTCGCGGTCTCATGGGAAAACCGCGATTGCTGCTGCTCGACGAACCCTCCCTCGGTCTCGCTCCACTTCTCGTCGCGCAGATTTTCGAGATAATAAAAAAAGTGAATGTCGAGAATGGAACAACAATCTTCCTCGTCGAGCAGAATGCCAACCAGGCGCTGAAGGTCGCGCACCGGGGTTACGTTATGGAGACAGGACGTGTTACCTTGGCTGATACAGGGGAAAACCTGCTGAAAAACGATGATGTCCGCAAAGCGTATCTCGGGATATAGAACCCGAAATTTACTATGTATACTGCTTCCCGTTTTTCTTCTTTTATCAGCGTGTGAGAGAGAGGATCTAACCGAACTAAACGCGGCTTTTTTCTATATGGAAATATGTCCGTCCTGTGAAGATTATCAAAAAGCAGAAGATATAGCAGAAACCCTCGCGAGTGCCGCCAAGCGGTATACCAATATTAGCGCCAAAAGCTACAACATGGCGCTGTCGGAAAACGCAGAGAAGTATGCGGCCGTCCTGATCGAGCGGGAACTTCCCGATATATCATATCTCAGCACCGTGCTTATCGTGAATAATGAATATGTAATCGGGTATGAGGAAATCGAGATCGCCGCAAACCACATGAGAAAAACCGGCGAATTCAAGGTCATAGAAGGCAGCGAAAAGTAGCATGAGAATAACCGTATGAAGCTCGGAGTACTCGCATCCGGAGGCGGTTCTAATCTTCAATCTCTTATAAACGCCATAGGTACCGGATATCTAACCGCCGAAATAGCCGTAGTAATAAGCAATAATTCACGGTCCGGCGCGCTGGAGCGGGCGTCGCGGCAGGGCATACCCGGGATACACATGAGTTCGCAAACCCATCCTGATCCGGCTGATCTCGATAGAGCAGTCCTCGCCGCTTTTACCGAATATGGCGTCGAGTTCGTTATCCTTGCCGGGTATATGAAGAAACTCAGGTCCAAAACCCTATCTCGATATCGAAATCATGTCATCAATATCCATCCCGCGCTGCTTCCGGATTTTGGAGGCAAAGGCATGTACGGCATGCATGTTCATCGAGCGGTTATCGCCGCAGGTCGATCTGAATCGGGACCGACGGTTCATCTTGTGGACGAAGTTTATGATGAGGGCCCTGTTCTCTCCCAAGCCAGCATACCTGTAAAACTAGGGGATACCGCCGAAGCGCTCCAGGCACGGGTGCTCGAGGCGGAGCACCTTATATATCCCCAAACCCTTCGGGAGATCAGTACAGGGCTGATCAGAATCGGAGACGAGACCCCTCCCGTTGTAATCCGCCCTTTGCGTTTGGACCGGGATTTTGAATCTGCCGCGGTATGCGTGCGGACCTCCTTTGCAGGGGAGGCGGCCAAATTTGATCTTACCCGCGAGAATTGCCCGACCCACCCGAGCTTTATCGATAAAGCAAGGCTGAAAAGTCTACTCGAGACCGGCGGAACGTTTTTCGGGGCCTTTATCGGAGATTCGTTAATCGGGACCGCCGCAATTGAGCCTTCAAGAGATGACCCCGAAACCTGGTATATAGAAAAGCTCTGTGTATTGCCTGGGAAGCGATCCACAGGATTCGGATCACTCCTGCTGGATCATGCATGCCGCGGCGCTGTAAATTTCGGCGCGAAAAACGCATCAATCGGCATCATCGGTGAGGATAATGAACTAAAGTCCTGGTATAACCGCCGCGGTTTTACCGAAACCGGAACCAGGGATTTCGACCATCTGCCTTTTACAGTATGTTTTATGAACCGGGGACTAACTCGGTGAATCGCGGATACCTCTTACCGGCTCAGCAAATCGATCAAATTAATAATCGTCGTAATAAAAGCCACACCGCTGGTAATTACCGGGAAAAAGGTATTGAAGCTGTAGAGAAAGCTGTTATTCCTGGCATAAATCCGGTCGCCGGGCACAATGATATCGTCGTCCCATTTTGACGCGCCTTCTGCGTCAGAAATCGTTACGTCTCCATTTCTGTTACGTTCCTGATCGAATCCGCCTGCAAGCCCTATATAGTATTGGGAGGTTCTTCCAGGACTGTAAGGTACGCTGCCCGGGGCAAACACCGCGCCGGAAACCGTAACCTGTGCGAAATCAATTTGGATATTATCATCCGGCTGCACAAAATCAGCCTTTTCCCGAATAATTCCCGTCTGATCCGCAATAATAACACCTTCCGCCGTGCCGCCGACGCTGATGCCCCCGGCGATACTTACGAAGTAATTCCAGGTTCGATTCGGCACAAAGGGATAGACACCGGGATTGGTTACCGCTCCGGTAACGGACACTTGAGATACGGCAATATGAATACTGTCATCGGGCCTTATGGTGTCCCGGGTATCTCGAAGGTTTCCTTCAATATCGGTAATATTAACATCTTCTTCCGTGCTGCCGGCGGCTGTTCCGCCTGCTGAATTTGCGTAATACCGCCAGGTACGGTTCGGTGTGTATGGGTAGACGCCCGGATTTAATGCGGCGCCGGACAGAATTACCTGCGACGGAGCTATGAAAATATTGTCGTCAGGCCGTATCGGGGCGGAAAGATCTCTCAGCTCACCCCCGACTCCGCTTATCTCAATTTTATCCTCCGAACCTCCGGGAGCAAACCCGCCGGCTAAGTTCACGAAATAGCTCCAGGTTCGGTTTGGTACATGCGAGTAGATACCGGGAGCGACAACCGCCCCGGAAATCGTAATCTGAGTAGGGGCCAGATGGATATTGTCGTTGGGCTTAATCGCGTCGGCCGAAGTTCTTTCGATTCCGGTTCTATCGACGATAATGACACTTGGCGACTCCGGTCCCGGATCGATTCCGCCGGCAAGAATCAGATAATACCCGTAGCGTTGATTTGGAAAATATGGATATGCCCCCGGATTCTCGACCGCGCCGGATACGGTAACCTGGGCGGGAATGATATAAATATTATCTTCCGGCTGCACCAGCGCGTCGGTTCCCCTCTCGCCGCCGGATGCTGTGGTAATGATGATATTGTTAGAGTCTTCGCCCGGATCTATACCTCCGGCCAGGTTCAGATAGTAACCGTATCGCCGGTCGGGAACAAAAGGATAGCTTCCCTGAACTTCCACCGCCCCTGTAACCGTAACAAAGTATTGTTTACCCGGGATAATGATGCGGTCGTTCGCCTCGAGCTGGATGTCCTTTGCCGGATTGTATTCAAAAAGCTCCCGGTTGACGGTATTGTAGGCGGATAAGGGG
>JABGPX010000189.1 GCA_018644745.1 Spirochaetales bacterium | reverse complement strand
ACCTGAACTCCAGCCACACGGATATAAAGGCGGCATGGACGGCTGCTGCTGAATCGATAACTATGAAGGAAGCGCTGCCGTTGATGAGTGTTTTGGCCGGCGGAGCGTTGCTTCACACCGGTATTCGCGCATTCTCAAGCAAGCACGCGGCTGTTCTGGCGAGGAATAATATAAGGGATGGTAAGATAACCTTTGAGGCCCGCACCGCCTTCTTTACTTCAGGACATGGCAAGCTCGGTATGGGAATGGGTATAAAGTACTAATAGAAGCAAGGTCAAAAGCCCTCGAGAATTATTCTCGAGGGCTTTACACTTTGCAGAACAGCTATCTATATTATTTCCAAATAGTCTTTTTCCGGCAATTGGGGAAAAGCAACGGTAGGAAGGTTCTGATACCAGAATGCAACCGATGATATATCATCCTGCAGCGGCAGATATCTTCTGTCTGAACGCCATCCAAGAGCTTGGATGTTCACCCGCAGATCGTCGCTGAATCGAATAGGGTCCGTTATGTGCCATCGGTAAAGGCTGAACCGTGTCTGTGATCGATATAGACCATCGGGTCTGAGCACCTGCGGCATCCCGGCGTAGGGGGTGGTAAACTCCTCATACTGATGGGTCCTTTGATTCTCAAAATTATAGGATCCGCAGAAGTAATCTTCCGTGCCTGTACCGCAAATGGTAGGGAACTCCTTATCTCCGTCCATAAAGAACTTGATCTCGCCTTCTCCCCACCATCCTGAATTATTGACTCCCCAAGCCATATACGTGCCGACGTATCGCCCCTGCCCCCGTACTCCGTCGAGGATCTGATACACTTCTTTATAGGGCAAAGGATTGGTGCGGCGAAATTGTGCGTGGAAGTAGCCGGCATTTTGATCAATTTCACCCAGCGCGTAGTTTATCTGATAGTAGAGTGTCATCTCATTATCACCGATATTTTCCATGGTGATTCGGCATTTTCTCTGAAAAGGCATTGGCCAATAGCAATTAAACGCGCTGCCCGGATTAACGCACACCGCCAAGGATGAAACCTGGGCGAATTCGCCCCAGCCGCAGGCGAAGAAGTCACCTACAGGACACTCCACCGAAGGCTGGTCCTGATCATCCCAATAGATTCTAAGAATGTTGAATCGCCGTTTGCCCGAAGGGGTCATCCATATCTGTTCAATCGTTCCGGGTCCAGCTATGTCCGCCATCTCAAAATTTTCGCCAGGTCCAATCCTCACCGACGGTGAAACTTTCCATCCCTGGCCCAAACCTTCGGCGCATTTCTCCCCTGTGCCCGTAAGTGCGGTGCCGCCTTTTCCTTTCTCTCCCGTAAAATTCTCAGGGCTGATCGATCGCGACACCGCGCTGTCGAGGGTACTCAAATTGTTCAGGCTCATCGTTTTCTCCTATGTCTGCCATAAATCAGGTTTTTTCTATTTGCCTTAATATTTGTAAGTGCCGAGGACTTCGGCGAAATAGATCGTATGTTGATTTTCAAGCGGCGCCTCCCGATGCTTAGGAGTCAGCAGCATGTGAGGAGGTGATACTTTTGTATAAATTCGGCATTCAATATTGATACTGCATTCGGTTATGGAAGGGGGACTCACATGAGAGCTCGGGATTGGTGTTAGGTTGGACTCTTTGAATTTATCCATGTCCCGACCGGATTTCGTACCGCACAAATTAACCGCCTTCCTGAGAGAATCGTCCGGTAACCCAATTACGAATTCAGCCACTTCCTCGAGAAACTGCCAGGAAAATCGCGGCGGGGCCACCGCGATACAAAATATAGGATTCCTATGAAACGATGGTCCGATCTGACCCCACCCTAACGTGAGCAGGTTTTGTTTGCCCGACCGGTCGGCAACCGTACATAATACGCCGCCTCCTCCGGGCCGCATGCGGTTCAGGATGTCAGCAGTGTACTTCCAGAAATCAACTGGTTGAGGTACCGGCATATCAATCTCCTATGTTGAGTGCTTCGCTGAGGCTCTGTCCATGAGATACCACGCGGCCACCAGAGGATGCTCCTCGGAACTGCGTGTGTGATGATCTTCTCCCGCTTCAACGATTACAACATCGCCTGCCTGGACTGGATAATCGGTGCCATCGATCGGGAGGATTCCTATGCCTTGAATGAAGATAAACACCTCGTCCACATCATGGACATGCTGCGCTTCCGGGTGGGCGGTTTCTCCTGGTTTGAACACATAAACGCCGCCGCCTGTTATTCCCGCGGAGCCGAGCGCCTCCGGAATGAGTCTGTTCCCGTCTGGTTTCAGATCGAGAATGGAAAGCCTCTTCACTGACCTACTCTTTCTCTACGGTAAGGGACACGTTTTTGGGCAAAGCAAGACCGGTGGCCACTTGCATAACCTTTACGGTCGCAGCTGGTACGACGCACGCATCACAACAGCCCTTTGTCTGCAGCAGCTTTCGCGCGATTGCGAGAACCGGGTTTTCATCGGGTCCCAGGGTATTTATCGCATCAACCGGAGAGATCTCACCCACCTGGTCACTGAACTCTTTTATCGTCTGACACTCCGATGTAAAAGAGAATGTTACGTTTTGCGCGTCCTCAGATTCGGCGGTTACTACGGCGTGGAAATTACAGATACCGGGATCGATCACAGTTTTAGTTTTCATTAATTGCTCCTATGTTGGGGCGCTGCCCCTGCTGAAAGTTGATATGAAGATGCTTGTCTTGGAGTTGGCGAATATCATCGTTTGCCGGCGGTCGGAGTCGAACCGACACGTCCCGAAGGACACCAGATTTTGAGTCTGGCACGTCTACCAGTTTCATCACGCCGGCGGTGAATCGACAGCTTATCCTGAGTCCCTCAGCGCTGTCAAGAATACGGTCTTTCGCGAGGCCTATTCAGGTCCGACTGTGGTACCTACGTAGTCTCCACCGAAGAGAACTTTGCGGAAATTGTTAAGATTTGTCCCGAGAACCGAGATTACTGTCAACTTCATTTCCGATCCCTTTTTCGCCGCCGATGGGTCAAAGGGAGTGTTTTTACCCGGTACCCACTCGTCGCCGGTTATCTTTCGAAAATCCGCCCAGGTTACTTCGTCGAGGGGCTGAGCATTCGGATCTGCTTTTGGATCTGCCGTATAGACCTTTGGGATATTGGTGAGATTGACCAGGACCGAGGCGCCGAATCGCTCCGCTAATAATACGGCGTCATAATCGGTGGAAAATCCGGGCTTCCACCCTGATGCAACGAGGATCCTGCCTGTAAAGGCAGGAACATCTGTCGGGTCTGAAACTACTTCATCCAGACAGAATTCCTGAAAAACACCTTTTACCAGACGGGCGTTTAGTTTGGTGGCACCGATTCCAATCCAATCGGCCTCATCATTTGTCGACTGTGATGATATTTCGCGATAGGCGCTTTGGTATTTTCGAGCCAAACCACCCCCGCCGATTACTAAAATAAGGCGACGAGAATCATCCTCTTTCAGGTACTCGGTAACCAGATCGCGGAAGCTCTTGAGAAAATCGAGCGCGATTTCATCGGGAGCTACGAGGGAACCGCCGAGATCGAGGACCTTTGTGTCAAAATTATTATTACCCATGGGCCTACTATATCCGCGAGATCTTTGCGCCGCAACAGTTACTAGAACAGCATGAGATATGATGCTCCCACTCCTGCGATAACCGAGAGAAGTAGACCACCTCTTGTGAGCGATATCGCACCCGCCGCGACGACACCGGCGGCCGCGGCCCATGGATGCCCCGGTATGGAATCGATTAAATCCGGCAGCAGGAGAGCACCGAGTGCGCATACCGGCAGGACACGGAGAAATCGCTGGAGGAAAACCGGCAGCTTGGCGGTTCGGAGGAGTATGAACGGCGCCAGCCTCGGCAGGTAAGTGACTACCATCATACCAAGCACAAGTACCAGGTGTTTCATGCGGCTTTCCCCCGCTTCTCCTGGAGAGTGAGAACAATGGTGCCGAGTAGGGCGGAGAGCACGATGGATAAAACGAAGGTCCATCCTTTGGTGAGAATCGCGGACAAGCTGATCACATAGTGCAGGCCGCCGGCCGCTGCGGCAAAGGCAGCGAATGTGAGGCTTTTCTTTACCTGCGGAACCAGCAGCGCCGCGAACAGAGCGTAAAGAGCGACACCCATTGCAGCCTCGATCCGGTCGGGTAGATAGCTGCCGGCAAGATATCCGATAAGGGAACCCACATTCCATGAGAGCCATGAGAATAGTCCCAACCCTACAAGATACGGAGCAGTCAATTCTCGCGTTTCCGCGGATGCTACCGAGAAGGTTTCATCAGTTACGCTGTAAGCAAGGGCGGCGAGTCTACTTACTTTTTTCTCTTTTAGCCTTTGGGAGATACTTGCGCTCATCAGGAAATGCCTGAAGTTCAGAAGGAAAGTTGCGATAATAATTTCGATGTAGGCCGCGCCTGATTTCAGCAGGTTAATCGCCATGTACTGACTTGCTCCCGCGAACACAATGCCGGAGAAACCGATAACATCAAGAATATGCACGGGCACTCCGCGGGCTAGTATTCCAAAGGTCATTCCCGCCGGAAGATAACCGACCATAACAGGAATCGCGGCGCGTATACCGTCGAGAAAAGTGAGGGTTCCACGGGTCTGTAAACTATAACTGCTCATAAATCAGTGTTAAGTTTTAGCATCGATTCGCCGGATATTCCAGCGAAATATTGGGACGAGGATCCCGCGGGTATGGTATTCTTGCATGTGAACTTTCCCACTTATACGAGCTATAATCCGCTGGTTCCAGTATGGTGCATCACTCCCTGCGGCTACGGATACATTCATCGCTTTTTTGATACATCGCCGGTGAGCC
>JABGPX010000193.1 GCA_018644745.1 Spirochaetales bacterium | reverse complement strand
ATACTGTATGAAGATTGGAATTATGGTTGACTCGTTTCGCCTGCCGATTCGAGAGGGTATACAGAAAGCCGCCGAACTCGGTGCACAGGGTTTGCAGATGTATGCTGTGAAAGGTGAAATGGCGCCTGAACAGCTTGATAAAAGCGGACGCAAAGAGCTTCGCGATTATGTAGAGTCCCTGGGGCTTGAAGTGGCAGCGGTATGCGGCGATCTCGGCGGACACGGGTTTACTCATGCTGGTGCGAATCCCGATAAAATCGAAAGATCAAAACGAATCATTGAATTGGCAAAGGACCTGGGAACCAGTGTGGTTACCACCCATCTGGGTGTGGTGCCTGAGGATGAATCGTCTCCGGAATATATCGCCGTTCGCGATGCATGTGAGGAATTGGGGACATTTGCTGATTCAATCGAAGCCTGCCTTGCCGTTGAGACCGGCCCGGAGCCATCTGAGCGGCTCGGTCGGTTTATCCGGTCGCTGCCGTGTTCGGGAATCCGCGTAAATTTCGACCCTGCGAACCTGGCCATGGTGATCGGTGAGAAAGCCGACGACGGCGTAAGAAATATCGGCGATCTTATCGTGCACACTCACGCCAAAGACGGAGTAATGATCGCAAAAACCGATCCGGCGAAGATCTACGGTTCTTTCGCCGGCGATGAAGAAGGTATAAATGTTAATGTATATTTTAAGGAAGTTCCTCTTGGTGAGGGAGATGTAGAGTTCGTCCCGTATATAGCGGCGCTGCAGAAGGCGGGTTTTGACGGCTTCCTTACTATCGAGCGCGAAACCGGAGATGACCCGGCCGCGGATATCGCAAAAGCGGTTGGATTTCTGCAGGTTTTGCTGCAAGGAGATGAATAGTGATAACCGGAGTAAGTTCATACAGTTTTTCAGGCGCTGAGAAAGCCGGCAGAATAGATTTTATTGATATACCCGCGAAGGCAAAGGATATGGGATTTGAGGTCCTCGAGTTTTCCTCTCTTTCGGTTCCGGATGGCGAAAAACCGCTGGATTTTGCCAAGCGTTTGCGCGACGCCTGTGACCACGCTGATATAACCGTGGCTAACTACACCATTAAGGCGGACTTTGTAAACGGTGTCGATGTGCCTCCCGTGCAGGAACCCGAGCGGCTTCGAAGCGAGCTCGAAATTGCGAAAGCGTTAGGTTCTCCGGGAATGCGTCATGATGCGACCTGGGATTTCACCGGAACATTTGATCAGGCATTGCCCATTCTAGCCGTAGGATGCCTGGAGGTGACGAAGATGGCCGAAGACATGGGTATAAAGACCATGGTTGAGAATCATGGTTACTTCGCTCAGGATTCTGATCGAATGGAAAAGCTCGTGGCCGCGGTCGATCACCCTAACTTTGGACTTCTCGTCGATATCGGGAATTTCATTTGTGTGGATGAAGACCCTGCAAAAGCGGTGGGGCGGACAGCGTCTTTTGCCTCCCATGTCCACGTAAAAGATTTCCATCTCAAGAACGGCAGCCTGCCGGATCCGGGAGAAGGCTGGAACAGGTCGCGGGCCGGTAATTATTGGCGAGGCGCGATCCTGGGTCACGGGGAGGTACCGGTCGGGCAATGCCTTTCGGTTCTCGCCAAGGCCGGATACGACGGCGTTGTGTCGATTGAGTTTGAAGGAATGGAACCTTCCGAGATCGGGATAACCATTGGTCTTGAGAACCTCAAGCGGTATATCGCAAACCTGTAATCACCAACAAAGGCTAACTGCCGGTCGTTATCTTCAGGCAGTTAGCCCATTTCACAGGCACCTCTTTCGGCAGTCCGTCGATCACGAGCCCTTCCTTTCTGTACTCAAAGCTGACGTTACCCTCGTATCCAAGCAGTTCTACTTTCCGAACGTCCGCGGCTTTTAGGCCCTCTCCGCGGCCGGCGGAAAAGCTCTTAATGAGTGATTTTCCATTCTCAGGCCAGCCCATCTGAAAAGCATAGATGAAATTGTCTTTCTGAGTAAAACGAAAATCCGCGGGTGTCCACCCCAGCTCAACTTCTTTGAAGCGCTCCTGCTCAGCGTTTGTATCGCCTTCGAGAGCTATATCCCATGGTCGGGTATCATAGATACCTTCGCCGTTTACTTTTATCCAGGCCGCCAGCTCGTCCAGAATGTATCCACATTCATCATCCAGAGTGCCGTCCGGCTTCTGGGTCAGATTGAGAAGTAGGTTCCCATTCTTCGCAACGATATCGACAAGCATTTCGATAACCTGTCTTGGACTCTTATATTTCTGCCGGACGTCGTAGAACCATCCGCCGACACAGGTGTCGGTCTGCCATGGCCAGGGGAACGCGTCGGCTTGAACATTCCTTTCGAAGTCCAAAACACCAACTTTGAAGACCAGCGGATTTTTGTCTTTTTGATTATACACCGCCGAATTGATGCCGCCGTTGCCTGCGGCGCTGGTGTTGTAAAGATGGGCGATAATTCCCAATCCGTATTTCTCGAACGGTACCGGGCCGTCGGAATAGAGCAGATCAGGCTTATACTGATCGATGAGATCTTTCACCCTATCGAACCAATGACGATGCCAACCTTCGTTTGCGGTATACCAGTTGTCGCCCTGTTGAGCCAGGATAGGCTCATCTCCGTTTGCGAGATATAAATCCTTATAACTCGGATCATTCCCGTCGTACGGTACGCCAGCGTATGGGCCGTTCACATCATGGTTTTTATTGTGTGCCCACCAGGAAAATGTAGCGCCAAGATGCTCGGTTACACCAAAGGGGAGACCGCGTTTTTGGGCGGCTTTTTGCCAAAGACCGACGATGTCTTTTTCCGGGCCCATCTTTACAGAGTTCCATTTGTTGTGAGTCGAGTTCCAATTGTCGAAGTTGTCGTGATGTGCGGCCTGAGCTACGAAGTACTTTGCTCCCGCGGCGGTGTATTTGTCCATGAGGTCTTCCGGATCAAATTTCTCCGCCTTCCAGAGTTTGACCACATCTTTCCAGCCGTGCTGTGACGGATGACCATATTTTCGCCAATGATGCAGATACTGTGGACTTCCCTCGATATACATATTCCGTGCATACCAGTCACCGTACATCGGCACGGCCTGAGGACCCCAATGAGACCAGATTCCAAACTTCGCGTTCTTAAACCACTCAGGTGTTTTAAAGGTTCGAAGTGATTCCCACGTCGGCTTAAAGGGGCCGTCTATAATCGATTCCCATTTGTTCATTTTGATCCTCGCTTAGATAAGGTGCTCTCTATTTTTTTGACGTATTCCACGCTCGCGACCACAGATTGATCTTGCCATTTAGGCAAGTTTTGGTCTTCCATGTCACTGCGCAGATGGGTAGATGGGGCGATCCAGGAAGGATCGTAAGGCGACGGAATAACCGCAAATGCGGGGCTGTCATTTTGGAAATCCGTGGGTTTTTCTCGTCGGAAAGGAGCACTGTACCCGTAACAGACTTCGATATTGACGCGCGAAATGGATGATTCGTCACGAAGAATGCGAAAGCATTCGGCGCAATCTATCGATCCCGTGCCTAACGTAACTCCCGCCACTTTCTGCTCATCATCTTCGATAAAAACTACGTGATCTTTGAAGTGCGTACTCACAGCGTAAGGCGCGAGTGTTTTAACCGCCTGAATCGGATCTTCCCAAACCGTCATAGAATTACCGGTATCGACCAGGGCTCCGATCCACTCGCTGCCCACTCGTTCAATCACATCTACGATGTCAGAAGAGGTTTCATATTCATGGTTCTCAAATGCGATTTGAATACCCAGATCGGCGCAAACCGGCACAATCTCGCGCATATTTCTAACCGCCTGGTCCATATCATGGACCAGATCGCCCGTTGGCTTTTCATAGGTACGAAGCACCTTCGCTCCCAGGGCGCTGCATAGATCGAGGGCAGATCGAAGATGCACGGGATCGGTTTTGTGGGTGTCTATCTCGATGTATAGACCGTTTTCCTCGGCGAGGGCGCGAACCTCACGCAGATACCCAGGATCGGGGCTGCCAAGATGCCCCCAGTCCGGGCCTGCTTCGGAGATATTTATCTCTACGCCGGCCAGGCCCAATTCTGCGGTGCGCTTTATGAAGTCAAATGTGGTCATCATTCCGCGCCGGAAAGCAAGGTGATAGCTGAAAGTCTCCAAACCCAATTCCATCCGGATATCCTATATCAGCGGGTCCGGGTATTGCAATCGGATACCGAGGTTTTCAAGTTTTCGACTAAATCCAGTACTGTCGCAAAGAGTATGGATCAAATCGCCGGTTTCTTTTTCGTATGATATGAGACCACCATCGGCGAACCGGCAGACATGCACCGGAAGAAGCGGCACAGGCAGGCCGCCGTTAACGCCATGGGGCTTTCCAGGACTGAGTCTGATAGAGGCTCTTCATGTACCACTTCTGGAGTGCCAGCAATAGTTCGTTTTTTTCCCTAGCTGCCGAAGTTTCGTTCCAAAGATTAAACCTCTCTTCAGGATCATTCGCCAGGTTAAAAAGCTGCCCGTAATCATCATCGATGAATTGAACTAGCTTCCAGGAATCGCTGCGGATCATGGTCATGAGCTCTGTACCGTCGAGGATCATATCTTTTCCATGTTCGGCATAGACATATGTTCGCCCTTCAGGCGACCGGCCCTCTATAGCTGGAATCATCGATATGGCCTCAAAATATTCCGGTACCTCGATTCCGGCCAGATCAAGGATGGTAGGCCCCAAATCCATGAGTTGGAAAAGAGAATCAACCGTTTGGCCGCCTGGAACTCGATTTGGAGACCAGACGATCGCAGGTACTCGGGTAATTTTATCGTACATAGTCCATTTCTGACTATGCCCGTGGTC
>JABGPX010000195.1 GCA_018644745.1 Spirochaetales bacterium | reverse complement strand
GTTTTCTACGTGTACAAGTTGATCGGGTTTGGCTGATATCGGGGTACTCATAATAGTCAGTGCAAGCACGACGAGAATGCAGGCTTTGTTATACATTGGCTCTTTCCACGGTAGTCTTTATATGCGTATTTCTCCGTGAATATCGAAAAGCCCCCGGCGGCTGGCCGTATTTTTTTCGAAAACATCTCGAAAAGTAATATTCATTGCCATAGCCGGTTCTCTCTGCAATTTCGCGAAGTGTAAAGTTTGTATTGATTAAATGCTCCCGCGCAGCCTCTAAGCGTATCTCCGCGAGATATTCAGAAGGTGAAACGCCGGAATGCGCTCTAAAAAGATCCTGAAAGCGTCGAACTGAGTAATTGCAGAGTCTGGCAAGCTCTTCAATGCGTATCGGTGTCGCGTAATGTCCGTGCATATAGGAAAGCGCAGGCTCCAGACCTGCGAATGTCTCGTGGGTCGAATTACTTTCGCGATGAGCACCGGTTTTCCAGAGCGAGAAGAGCCGCGATATTACCGCGCTTGATTCTTCATGAATATGGATACTCGGAGATGATAGGAGTTTCACCGCTTCACGCATCAGCGCCGTCTCACCGGGCTGCTCTTGGAATGAGACCGCGCTGGGCATCTTCCGTGAATTATCCGTGGCGGAGAAGTACTGGAACCACCAGAATTCCCAATGATTATCGGCGCATCTGTATCGCTGAATATCTTCAAACCTGAAAGAGTATAATGTGCTGCTCTGAATGAGGATATCAGGATTCTGCTCTGTACTGACGACGCCGCTTCCCCAAAATGTTCGCAGAGCTATATTGCAGTTTTTTTCGGTTGTATTTGATTTTACATCGTAGGCGGAATCCGCAATTACATGATAGATCGATCGAATGGAGATCCCGGGTGAAAAAGCAGGTGTATCGGTAACGGCAAACTCGAAGTCCATAGATAAAATATAGGGCAGATTGCTGAAAAAGATAAGATATGTGCTGAAAAAGCCATTCCATTCATGAAAAACTGCGTTAAAATGTAATAAATAATAATCAGAGAACAGGATAACACATGGACAAGCATCAAGACGGAATTCACGGAATGCTTCCACGGGACCAGATGACAGCGGGATCGCGGAAACTGAGAGATATCTATGCTATGAAACCCGGGGCGCCTATCTTCCAGAGGGAGTTCGGTTTCTATTCCCTTGATAGGTGGAAGGAGCAGGGGATGCCTCAGGATGTCGAGCAAGCGGACCTCTTTGGTTTTGACGAGAGGGGAAGTTTCGGCCTTGGAGGTCTTGGATGGTGTGAAGCAGGATTTTCTCCCTCTTTTGAAGAGAAAGTACTCGAGGATCGGGGCGAATATGAGCTTGCTCAGGATTTTGCCGGCCGGCATGTACTGTTTTTCAAAGGAAGACGCAGCGGCTTTATGCCTGAGTATGTGGATCACCCTGTAAAAGATACGAAGAGCTGGGAGGAAAAATGCCTTTGGCGGATGGATCCGGAAACACCTGAACGTCTTGACGCCGTGGAGAAGGCGATTCCGGCGGCCGTTGAGGCGGCAAAAGAAGGAAAGATTATAGTTCAGAGTATTGTCGGCGGTTATATGTATCTCCGAAGTCTGATAGGCCCCGAAGGGGTGCTGTATATGTTTTACGATCATCCCGAGTTGATCCATGCCTGTATGAGGACATGGTTTGAGCTTGCCGATCCAATCATCGCCAGATATCAGGAGCATGTTTCTATTGATGAGTTTTTCATCGGAGAGGATATCTGCTATAACCATGGCCCGCTGATATCTCCCGATATGATCAAGGAGTTTATCTTTCCTTACTATGAGCAGCTCCTGTCCAATATCAGATCACGGCAGCTTGATAAAGACCGGCATCTCTTTTTCCAGGTCGATACCGATGGCCAGGCCGGACCGGTTATCCCCCTCTACCAGGGGCTCGGTATGGATATCATGTCTCCTTTTGAAGTTGCATCCGGATGTGACGTGGTGGAAATAGGAGAGACATATCCTAATCTGATAATGTTCGGAGGTGTGGATAAACGGGTGCTGGCTCAGGGACCCGCGGCGATCGATGAATTGGTCGACCGGATATTTCCGGTTATGAGAGAACGGGGAGGGTATATCCCAACCTGCGATCACGGTGTTCCTGAAGAAGTATCATACAAAGATTATCTTCATTACAGGAAGCGGTGCCTGGAGTTTGCGGAGTAGTTTGGTGCTGACTATTCAATAGGCAGGGGGCGCTCTTCATCTGCCGATTGACGGGCGAGGAGGCCGAGCCGAGTGGCGCGAAAGGACTGCTCCGCGCTGAGAAGGCACTCGCCATCGCCAGATATTGAATTCACAAAGCTCTCGAAAATATTTCCTGGAGACTCCAATGGCAGGATCTGCTCGCCTTGGGCTTCATCATTTATCAGGTAGGCGTTATCGCCTCTCACTTCGATTACCCCTTTCGTTCCGGCTGCACGGATTCGATCGTCTCCATGGGATGCCGCGTTTTCCGGCCGTAAGTAGTCGATATTTACGGTAGCAAAAACGCCGTCCTCCATAGTGAACATCGCCGCGGCTGAGGTTTCTAATTCTCCATGGCCGTTGTTATACTTTACAGAATGACGGGCATCTACCGACAGGAAACCGTCTCCGCCGAACCACTGGATCCAATCTATTGCGTGGATGCCAACCCATGGGATTGTACCACCGTAGGTACTCCTCTTTTTGTAGAGATCCTCTCTGCTTCCCAAACGGTATGATTTTTGCGCGTGCAGCATTCTGACGTCGCCGATGGCTCCGGATTTCACCTTTTTCCAGGCAGTGTAAAAACATGGCTCGTAGCGAATTCCGAGCATCGCTATGAGTTCTCCGTCGGAGGCCTTATGTGCTTCCTCCAATGCCTCCAAATCCTTCATGGTTGTAGCAACCGGTTTTTCGGTGAAGGCATGAATATTGCGGCCCAGTACTTCGGCGGTTACCTCCGCCTGCAGATGAAAGTGAGTATTAACTACAGCGAAATCCGGTTTCAGCTCATCGAGTACCTTCCTATAATCATCCATAATCAACGGATTGTGGCCGTTTTCCTTGAGAGTGCCGGCAAGTCCGTCAATTGATTCGCCCGGTGCTCCAGGTGCTATAGCCGTTACATGGGCATCGAGCATGTGCTGTATTCCGTCCAGCGCGTATCCGTAATGTCCGGTTGAACCGATTATCGCCACCTTTATCATCATTACTCCTTGCTCACATTGAAATCACAATACTGGTTTTTTAAGACCCTGTCATCAAAACTAAACGCCGAGGTTTTCCCAATCTCCATAAAGCTTTTCGAGCTGTGTTGATACTTTCTCCAACTTATTCGATTGCTCTCTTCCTTTTTTGTGATCGCCTGCTTCAAAGAAAACGGTTATCTGCCGCTCCAGTTTAATTTTCTCATTTTCTAATATTTCGATTCTTTGCTCGAGAGCTTCCAATATCTTCTGCTGAGTTTGCCCTGCGGACGTATTCTGGTCTCTCCCTGCCTGCTTCTGTTGGTTCAGATTTCTGGTTTTTTTCGCGTCCGTTCGGTTTTTAGTCCTGCTGGTAAAAAACTCTGAGAAATTGCCGTCGAAGATCTTCAGCTTTTTGTCGCGGATTTCCACTATTCGATCCGCAATCTTATCAAGGAAATACCGGTCGTGGGATACAACAAGCAGGGTCCCCTGGAACTCTTCGAGGCTCTCCTCAATAGCTTCACGGCTGCCGATATCGAGATGGTTGGTCGGCTCATCGAGAATAAGAAAATTGGCACCGAGAATTACGAGCCTTGCGAGTTGAAGTCTGTTCATTTCTCCGCCGGATAAGCTGCGGATTTTTTTGTCGATTTCCTCCCATTTAAAAAGGAATTTGGAGAGAAGGGCATAGGTGTTCTTTCTGTTCTGAGTTCCCAGGTCGATGAACTCCTCGAGCATGGTATTTTCCGGATTGAAAACTTCCTGGTTTTGAGCGCAGTATCCGATAGTCAGACTTGGTCCAACGCGTAAAATTTTGTCATCCCAGCTGGCCTTCGATACGATATCTTTCAGCAAGGTGGTTTTGCCGGAGCCATTCGGACCTATTAAGGCTACTCTTTCACCGCAGGAAAACTGAAGATCCGCCGAATCCAGTATGATATTTTCTCCGAACTTTTTGCTGTACGAGTTGATCTGCAGTGCAATATCCGCCTTGGTATTCCCGCGGCTGAGTTCTACCGCCATAGATCGGGTATCGAGTTCCGGTTTCTCCACAGCTTGTTCTCTTTCTTTGCCCAACTGAGTTCTACGTGCTCTCAGGCGCTTTCCCCAGGCCGGATCTGCAGTTCTGCGCGCAATCTCTTCAAACCGCTTAACCAAAGCTTCGAGCTGTGCGAGCCGTTTCTGATTTGCGGTGTAGTCGGCCTGAGTCGCCACCAACTGCTGCAGCTTGCTTCTTCTGTAATGAGAATAGTTGCCGCTGTACTCCGTGATTTTTCCGTTTTCCAGTTCCAGTATCTGATTTGCAACTCGGTCGAGTAAATACCTGTTGTGAGAGACGAGAAGGACCGCCCCGGCGAAAGATCGGAGGAATTCCTCGAGCCAGGCAAGGCCAATGTAGTCCAAATGATTCCCCGGCTCATCGAGGATTAAGAGATCCGGGCGGGAAAGTGATGCCTGGGCAAGTGATAGAATATTGCGTTCGCCGCCCGAGAGAGTCGATACAGCCTGATGTATTTTACCGGACAGGCCAAATGACTCGAGTAGTTTTTCGGACCGCACCGCCGCCTCATCGCCGTCCATAGCGTCATATTCGTCACGGGCATTCTGATAATCAATAAGAAGACGGTCCAGCTGC
>JABGPX010000737.1 GCA_018644745.1 Spirochaetales bacterium | reverse complement strand
AAACAATGCTGTGTTAAACTAGCGCAAAGTCATATGGGATCTCCGAATGCTTACCGGAAGGTAGTGGGCAAGGGAGGTCTCGGTTCGTTTATCAAGGCGGCGTTTTCGGGAATGATGATTGTCGCCGGACCGTGGCTCATGTCAATTGTCGGTATTACTCTCATCCAGCGTTATATCAGCCGGATAGCCGGCAATAACCTTCTCTTCACCGCCACGGTAATCTACAGCTACGCATGGTCTCTGGTAATTTTCGGCGGTTTTCACTTTATCTACACCCGCATCGTAGCGGATCTCCTCTTCGTCAGAGATGAGCGCAAAGCCGCCGGGGCTTTGGTATTTTTCCTGGGAGTTATCTTCACAGCCGCGCTGGTTATCTCGACAGCCGCGGTCAGCACCTTGCATCTCGAAATACCCCGGCCATGGCTCTTCAAGCTCTCCGCGGTAATTCTCTTTGTCGCAATAAATCTGGTGTGGATTCTCATGATTTTCATCAGCCTCTTGAAATGGTTTCTCCGCGTTCTTCTGACCTACGCCGCAGGTATCGCTATAGCCGTTTTTCTGGTATCCATTTTGAGCCCAAAACTGGGGATAGAAGGATCTTTACTCGGCTTTGCCTGCGGTCACGCTGCTATTGCAGTAATGCTCGGATTTCTTGCCTTTAAGGCCCATAAGCCGGACGAGGTAAAGGAAGCCGGAAACCTACTGAAAATATATGTGGCAAAATATTATCGGCTTATGCTGACCGGGTACTTCTATAATTGGGCGATTTGGACCGATAAAGTCATTTTCTGGTTTTCCGAGGGAACTCTTATCGAGGGAACTTTTTTTCGCCTCTATGCCGCATATGACGTGGCTGTCTATGTGGCCAATCTTTCAATGATACCCGGACTTATTTACTTTATAATCGTTTCAGAAACTGCCTTTTACATACAGCTTCGAAAATTTCTGCTTACATTAGCAAAAGGAACTTATTCGGTGATCAAACATCGCAAACAAAGCCTTCTTCGAGGAATCACCAAAAACATAAGCGAGCAAGCCTTATTTCAGAGCATTTTCACTTTCAGCATGCTCTTCCTCGCCCCTGTGATCAGCGGATTTTTCGGAGCGAGCGATGTATCCCCAGCTATCATGCGTATTGTCCTTATAGGTGTTCTGTTTCATTTCTTTTCGCTCACGATGATGAATTATCATTTCTATTTTGAGTTCTATGCCCACGCCTTTACTACCGCATTTCTTTTTTTCGCCACCAATACGGCGGTCAGCCTGCTCATGGCTTTCGATATTCTGCCTCTTGTTCCCGGGATAAGTTATGCCGCCGGCGGTTTGCTTTCTTTTGTGTATGCTTATGTATCGATATTATTTTCCGGCAGGAAATTCGACAGGAGGATATTAGCCGGTGTAGGCAGAACTTGATTTTTTTTTGAATTCCATTTTTTTACCGGAATTCAGGATTAATATATAACGATGGGGTAAATTTAACCGGTTTGGAGGTAAATAACCATGACTAGAAACTTTCGTTTTGCACTTATTTCAGCACTCGCTATCCTCGTAATTTTAGGCGGTTGTGAACTCTTTGACAGCTCCGCGGAGCTTAATCAGAGCGTTCTTTCCGATCTTGATGAAATGCGAGCGATGATACCGGTAATTGAAGCCGGTCTGATGATAGCGACACCAGAGGAAGAGAGCGTAGCGGCCGCCGCGTTCGGTACAATGACCTACACCCCGGGCTTAACTGATCCGGACACACCCGACCTGACCTATGGCACGGCGACCGGAACAGTACGCTATCCGACGGTCGACGGAACGTATCTCGAAGATTTTTACGGAACCGCGGGCAACGACGCATATCTGACCCTCACGCCATACGGCACGACCACGCTGTACACTGTGGATCTCTACATCTACCCGACCCTATCGACCACAGTGAATTATGTTCACGAGCAGTATCTGGTAGAAGGATCTGATGGAACCTGGGCCCTCAGCGACGCACTGGGTAATCCAGATCCGCTCAATTATCTTGTGAATGAAACAGTGTACTTTGACGGCAGAGTCCAGAATACAGTGGTGCAATGGAGCAGGTATTCTGATGGCAACAATGAATTCTACGATATCCCGGCCGATCCGGTACCCGATGACTTCGACGATGCAGCATATGACTATGTAATCGCCGAACCGGCGAAAATGGCTGCCGGTACCGGTGAGTACTCCGCGAGAGTTGTTTCTACTATCGTAGACGAAGATGTAACCGTAACCGAGTATTATACCGATTCCGATCCTGAGGGAGACGGCCTATTTGAGAAGTTCAGCATCAGCTACGTGGAAACTAACGATGTGGATGGCGATCTTTCAAGGGCCGAAGAAACGGTTAGGCGGTATTATCAGAATGATGTTACAGGCGAAAAAACCGTCAGATCCCGGACCGAAGCTGTCATTAATTACGGTACTTACACCTCTTCGATTGTTATCACCGAATCGGTAGATATTGCCAAAGACGCAAACGATGCGGTCACTTTCTCCTCGGTTCTCAGGGCGGTAAACACGGCCGACAAGGAATTGTATAAGGTTACCACATCGTTACAAGAAACCGGCGCAGGAACCAACATTTTCGAAGGCACAATGACGTATGATATTGAAGGTACGAAGAAAGCTACATACAAGATTAGCCTGAACAGCGCTACCGGAATTGAAATAACGGCAACCGGCGGCAAGAAAACGAAGGGAAAATTCAAGGGAATGAACCGCAAAAACTTCGAAGAGTTTTCTTTTGAGCTTACCAACGGCGGTAAATTTAACGGGAAGATCAAAAACGGCCGCATGAAAGGTAAATACAAGAAAGGCAATCAGGAAGTAGATGTGTATCTAAGCTTATCGACGATATTCGGTACCGACGGATACAACACCAGCATCAAATAGATCTGCACTAAAACGAAAATATGACCGCCCGGAGCGCAATCCGGGCGGTTTTTTTTACCACTCCGCGGAATATAACAGCGGGTTTTCCAGAGTAAGGACCTCCAGAAGAGGAATAGTAAACACAGCTTTGCCGATGATGATCTCGCCGCCGTTCGCCGCCAGTACAGCCGATTGGGCAGTGACGACCGCTGTGATATTCTGCTGCGTCAGCATATCCGCCGTAGAGAGCCCTTCGAGATAGTCCTCGAGTGCGTATTCTAGAATCTCCAGATATTCATTCTGTGACATAAAATCGCGTTCGCTGTACGGAAGGAGTACGGTAAATGGACTCTCAGGAAGCACAAACAGCCCGGAGATATACCCGAAATTACCTCTGTGTATAGATAACTCTAGGGACCGGCCGGCGTCTACGCTCGAGAAAGTTACGGGCCTATCTGGGGACAGTCTGACCGGCGCGTCGGCCGGATCAAGTAGAATACGAACATCCTCAAATCTTATTTTCAATGTTAAATTGTCCGCTTCTTCGGTTTCGATAGCAACGAGCTCCATTCCGGGTCGAGACGCGATTGCGGCGGATATTGCGGCAAGATCAAAAACGGTGGCGCCTTCCGCCGGCCTCACACTCAAAGAGGACATCATGTCAGTCATATAACTCACTGCAACCTGATGAAGATGGATTCTCACCTCGGCCGTGCCTGAAGCATCATTATTTATGTTAATATCCGCATCCACGCTGCATGCGGACCATCCCATCAGGAAAACGAGAGGTAAAATTGGAAGGAAGGTCTTTTGTTTTTTCATTGGTAACAATGAATGTAGAGCGGGAAACAAAAATCGTCAACTTGCGCGTATTTCCTAATACCATTGCGAAAGAGATACCCAATCTGATACAGTTGATCAAAATTGACAGCAAGGAACTGCTATGAAAGGTGTAATAATCGCCGCGGGTTACGGTACGCGCTTCTTACCGGCGACAAAGACTCTGCCCAAGGAAATGCTGCCGCTCCTGGACCGACCGGCTATTGATATTGTGGTTGAAGAGTTCATCAAGTCGGGAATAGATGAGATCCTTATTGTTACTTCCCGGCGGAAAAAAGCGC
This sequence comes from Spirochaetales bacterium, assembly GCA_018644745.1. The sequence goes on along the minus strand of JABGPX010000737.1, from coordinate 823 downwards.
TTGAAGACTATTTCGACAGGGAAATGGAGTTGGAAAAAGTTTTCACAGAACAGGGCGCCGCGGACAAACTTGCTAAAATCAAGCCCTATCCTGCCAAGTTCTTTTTTGTCAGACAGCAGGAGATGCGCGGCACCGGTCACGCCCTGCTCCACGCTCGGCCTTTCCTGGGGTCCGATCCCTTTGTTGTTGCGTATCCCGACGATCTGCATTTCGGCGAAGTTCCCCTCGCAAAACAGCTCATTGAGCTTTACAACGAAACCGGCTGCACGGTCCTGGCAACAATTCACGATCCGCCGAATCTCCACAGCTACGCGGTTCCTGCTCTCGACGGCGCTTATGTAACCGACATTGAAGAAAAGCCGGCCATCGGAGCTGAGAAAAGCAAGGAAGCGTCGATTGGCCGTTTTCTCTACAATTCTAAGTTCCTGGATTGCCTGGAAGAAGCTTGGGAGAAATTCACAGGAGAGGGCGAGTTTTACCACGTCGAAGGGCTGATGAAGCAAATTTCAGAACGAAAAGTTGTCGTAAGGCCCCTTACCGGAAAACGAGTAGACACAGGTACCCCCGACGGCTATATCCGCGCGCTGGTGCATTACGTCTCACAGCGGCCCGAGCTGCTCAGCGTATTGAAGGAAGCGATGGCGGAGATCGAATAGGAAGCCGTAAACATAATGGGAAGAACCGGATTACGAAGAGCCGACACTATCCAAACCGTGCTAAATGTATGCGGGTCACTTCTGCAGATTATGGGTGCTCTTTTGCTCCTGCCGCTTATTTTTGTTTTTATTTATAGGGAATACGAAACGGCAAAGGCGTTCCTTAT
>JABGPX010000321.1 GCA_018644745.1 Spirochaetales bacterium | reverse complement strand
GGAGCCGGGGCATAACTTTTCATAGGGAAAATTGATCAGCGGCGAACTCACTGTGTCGGCAACCTTGTGCATGTCCTCAGCATTTTCATCAATATATAAAAGCCCCGTGACAATCTGCCCCTTGAGTTGATGCTCGTGGATATACGATTGGGCGTTAATCGGGTCGAGAGGATCGTAATCCGCCGCTATTTTTTTTAGTGCGATGGGTGTTCCGTCGTGCAGCTTGATCTGCTGGACCTCTCCCTCTGCATAGCTCGCGGTTATTTCCTCGACCTCTTCGACAAAATCCATATGCACAATCTCTTGCTGGTTTTCTCGAGTATGCATATAGCTTTTTGTTGATGCTTCGTGATCATTAAACGTTACGCATGGAGAAATTACATCGATAAAGGAAAATCCATTATGAAGCATCCCTGCCTTTAGTAGAGGAATAAGCTGTTCCTTGTCACCGGAGAAAGATCTGGCCACGAAGGAGGCTCCCAGGCTAATTGCCAGCTGGACAGGATCGATCGCATTGAGGCGATTTGTTTCACCTTTCTTCAGCTTGCTGCCGACATCCGCTGAAGCAGAAAATTGACCTTTTGTTAGACCGTAGACACCGTTATTCATAAGAACATACAGCATATCTACGTTTCGCCGGGCTGCGTGGGCGAACTGTCCCAGGCCTATTGAAAGTGAGTCGCCGTCGCCGGAAACACCGATAATATGCAGTTTACTGTTTGCCGCAGAGGCGCCAGTGGCAATCGATGGCATACGTCCATGAAGGGAGTTGACACCGTGGGCCGTATTGAGAAAATAGGTGGGAGTTTTACTCGAGCAGCCTATGCCGCTCAACTTGGCAACCATGTGAGGAGGAATTGACAGGTCAAAGACTGCCCGGATAATCGCGGCGGTTACCGAGTCGTGACCGCAGCCTGCGCAAAGCGTGGAGATTACCCCCTCATAGTCTCTTTCAAAGAAACCCAGTTTATTTGGTACAGCGTTCGGGTGGTGTACCCTAGGCTTTGTTCCAGAGCTCATAGTAGCCTTCTCCCTCATAGATTGTTCTCAATGATGATGATAAGAATCCTGCGTCGGGAGGCAGCCCTCCGTAGTTGAGAATCGAGGATAACTTTTCCTTAGATGCGGTTGTTTCAAGTATGAGCAGCGATCGCAGCTGAGCGTCTCTGTTCTGCTCGATTACCACACATCTGTCATGCTTATCGAAAAAATCCTGAACTTCATTTCCGAAGGGAAATGATCTGATCCGCATATAGTCTATATTTACATCTTCTTTTGACAGGAGATGAAGTGACTCCTTGACCGCCCGGTCGCAGCCTCCGATTGAGATAATCCCAAGATCAGTGTTCCCTGATTTGTGGATTACCGGTTTTGGAAGCTCGTGCGAGGCAGTTTCAAATTTTCTCATGAGTCGTGTCGTGTTCTCCACATACTCGGCACCTTTTTCTGAATATGCGGCAAATTGGTTGTGACCGGTTCCTCTAAGAAAATATGCTCCCTTGGGATCAATTCCCGGCAGAGTTCTGTAGCAGATTCCGTCGCCGTCGGAGTCGAGATATCGGTAAAAATGATCTATCTTGTCTAGTTCCTCGGTGCCCAGAACCTTGCCTCTGTCAGGAGAATATGAGTCATCCCATTCGAGGGGATCGGTCATCCAGTCATTCATACCGATGTCCAGATCTGATAAAACCAGCACTGGTGTTTGGAACCGTTCGGCGATGTCGAACGATCGAACCGATAGGTAGAAACATTCTTCAGGATCCGCTGGAAAGAGCACAATGTGCCGCGTATCGCCATGAGATGCGAAAGCGCTGCTCAAGATATCAGCCTGCTGAGTTCGTGTCGGCATGCCAGTCGACGGGCCGGCTCGCTGCACGTTGAATACGACGATGGGAATCTCCGTGAAATAAGCGAAGCCGAGAAATTCATTCATGAGAGATATGCCGGCTCCGCTTGTGGGCGTGAACGTACGGGCTCCGGCCCACCCCGCTCCTACCGCCATGCCGATCGCCGCGATTTCATCTTCGGCCTGTATAATGCATGCCGCGATTTTCCCTGTTTCCGGGTCTTTTCGATAGCGGCCGCAGAGTTGACGGAAGGCATCAGTTACCGACGTCGCGGGAGTTATCGGATACCAGGCGGCCACTGTCGCACCTGCATAGAGGCTTCCTAGAGCGCAGGCGGTATTTCCATTTATGAGGATTTTCCCTTTTGTTCCATCCATTCTCTCCGCGTGAAAAGGTAATGGGCAGGGGAAATTTTCTTTTACGAAATTGTAGCTCAATTCAATGGCATTCATATTGGCTTCTGAAAGATGAGGTTTTTTCGAGTAGGTCTCATTCAGAAGAGCTCGCATTTCTTCAAGATCGATGTCGAGTAAAGCCGCGGTAGCTCCGACATAGGTAATGTTCTTCATGAGCATACGAAGCTTCACATTTGGAAATGCCTCGACGCTCATCGCGGTAAGCGGCACATCGAGAAAGGTGATATCCTCGCGTTTGATCTCCTCGGCGATAGGCCAAGTCGAATCGAAAAGCACAAATCCACCGGTTGAGACTTCCGCGATATCTTGTTCAAATGTCTGAGGATTCATTGCTACGAGGAAACTTATTCTGGGTGACCTGGCAGTAAATCCATCTCCATTGGCCCGGATTTCGTACCAGGTAGGGAGCCCCTGAATATTCGAGGGGAAGATATTCTTGACAGAGACCGGAATCCCCATGCGAAACAGGGATTTAGAGAGCAGGCTGTTTGCGCTTGCCGATCCTGAGCCGTTGACAGTTGCTACTTTTACTACAAAATCATTATTTTTCATTTTGGTTTCTTTCTTGGCCGGCATAAAAAATTTCGAGAAGAGACTTTTTCATGTCCCAGGCGGCAGTCGGACACCGCTCCGCACATAACCCGCAATGGATACATACATCCTCGTCCTTCACCATAACCCGTCCTGTTTGAGGAAGATCGTGAGATACAAAGAGGTTCTGATCGGTATTATTTGCCGGAATCGATAGTCTCTGCCGAAGCTCCGCCTCAGGTCCATTCGCCGTCATGGTGAGACATTTTACCGGGCACACATCGATACAGGCATCGCACTCGATACAAAGTTCAGCGTTGAAGTCAGTCTGTGCGTCGCAGTTAAGGCAGCGCTCCGCTTCCTTGAGAGCCTGTTCCGGATCGAATCCGGTTTCTACCTCTTTCTTCAAATCTACAAACCGTTCGCGCAGAGACATGTGAGGTACTTGCCTGCGCGATAAAGGATCCCAATCGTTGCTGTAACTCCACTGATGAAGGCCCATCCTCTGGCTCACCAGATTGAGTCCCGGCGTGAGACGCTCGGTGAGGCTTTTCCCCTGGCAGAAGCGATCTATCGAGACAGCTGCTTCATGTCCATGAGCTACCGCCCAAATTATGTTGAGCGGACCGAACGCCGCGTCGCCGCCGAAGAAAACTCTATCGATCGTAGATTGAAAAGTTGTTTTGTCAACAACAGGAAGACCCCACTCATCAAACTCCATTCCGATATCTCGCTCTATAAATGGAAAGGAGTTTTCCTGGCCGACGGCGAGTATCGCCGCGTCGCAAGAGATAACTACATTCTTTATATCTGTGGATTTCAGTTTGCCGGAATCGTCTTTGGACCAGCTTACATTAACAAATTCCACTCCTGTCAGCACGCCGTCTTCAATTATAAAACGCTTAGGAGCGTGATTGGTTATTATGTCGATAGCTTCTTCCTCGGTTTCCTCGAGCTCCCAGTCCGAGGCTCGCAGCATGTCATAGGGTTTCCGGGCCACCACCTTGATATCTGTGCCGCCTATTCTCTTCGCGGTCCGGCAGCAATCCATAGCAGTATTCCCGCCGCCGATTATAACAACTCGCGGAGAAATACTGTTTATGTGACCAAAGGCAACTTCTTCGAGCCACGATATCCCCACATATACCCGGTCGGAATCATACCTTCCCGGAATTTCAAGCCCTCGGCCGATCGGCGCGCCGCTTCCGACAAAAACAGCATCGTATTCTTCTTCGAGCAGATCTTTGAGGCTCTCAACAGGAGTATTCAGTCGAAGATCGGCCCCCATTTCGATGATGGTGTTAATTTCATCGTCTAGGACAGGCACAGGAAGACGGAAGGCAGGAATATTGGTCCTCATAAGACCGCCTGGTTTGGGAAGTTGCTCGTAGATAACGACCTCATAACCCAGTGGCAGCAGATCATTTGCTACCGTGAGTGAAGCGGGTCCCGCGCCGACAAGGGCGATTTTTTTCCCATTTTTCTGCTTGGGAATTGCCTGCAGGTGCTGCTTGATGTCGCCCTTATAGTCCGCGGCTACCCGCTTGAGGCGGCATATTGCCACCGGTTTTTCATCAAGTCTTCCTCTTCTACACGCAGGCTCGCAAGGTCGGTCACATACTCGACCAAGAATTCCGGGAAAAACGTTGGATTTTCTATTCAGGAGATATGCCTCGGTATATTCGCCTTGAGCCACCAGCCGGATATATTCCGGAACATCAGTGTGAGTTGGGCAGGCCCATTGGCAATCGACGACTCGATGAAAATAATCCGGGTGGCTTGTGTTGGTAGGCTCCATGATGTTTCCTCACTTCCTGCAAAGTATACAGAAATACTCAGTCTATATCACCTACTCAGAGCAATTCTCATTTTGATCGATATACTACACGGCTTTTTGGGAACGGTTGATAGGGATTCGTGTCAATGGATCAAAATGAGAATCCTGACCTACTCAACTGTCTTCATCGATATCCATATCGTTTAGGTCAATTTCATCTAGATCGATACCGGATCTTCTGAAGTATCGCCGATCGACTCGCTTCTCCCGGTTTC
>JABGPX010000199.1 GCA_018644745.1 Spirochaetales bacterium | reverse complement strand
ACACGGTAACAGTTTCGCTGTCGGTTTCGGGAAAGCAGGTTGATTCGGTAAATGTACGCACTGGTTTTCGAACGATTAGTGTTGAGAAGGGAGAACTGCATCTCAATGGGAAGCGGATTTTTCTGGCAGGATTCAACCGCCATGAGGACTCGGTAGAGAGCGGCGCTGCATTTGACGAGGGTTCCATGCGTCGGGATCTAGAGATGATGAAAGCCGCGGGAGCTAACACCGTCCGGCTGTGTCACTATCCCCATCACGAATTGGAACTAGATTTCTGTGATGAATTGGGTTTGTATGCGCTTGCGGAAATTCCTTTGTATTTTTGGGATGATAAAGAAGAAGGGCTTGCCGAAAATGAACTTCGTGTATCCGCTGCCAGGCGGCAGCTGGAAACGATGATCACCCGTGACCGAAACCACCCCTCGGTGATACTTTGGTCTGTAAGCAATGAGACAAACGAGGAACATGAAGAGGTTTGTGAATCCAACCGCGATCTCATCAAGTTTGCCCGGATGCTGGACTCTTCAAGACTTTGTGTTCACGTGAGTAATCACTGGCGCACACATCCTAATTTTGCAGAAGATGACATAATATGTATTAACGCATATCCGAGTATTGAATGGGATAAAAACGGTCGACTTCCAGGAGCCAGCCTCGACTCTTCGAAGGCAGCCTGGCAGGAAAATTTAGCAAAGCTGGCAAATGACTTTCCAGGGAAACCCATCCTCGTCACCGAGTTCGGTTACTGCTCAATTGCCGGAACAAAGGGTAATTCCTTCGGTGAAGATGAACATGCCCGCGTTATCGAGGCGGAATTTCCGGCCATTACTTCAGAAAAGCGGGTTTGCGGGGCGCTTATCTGGTGTTGGGCCGATCATCTCTGGCCTGCGGGTCGATTTCTTGGCGGAATGCCGGTTAGCCCATTCGGCGTGGTAAGCAGGTCGAGGCGAACGCTTGAACCTTATCGAGCAGCAAAAAGAATTTTTCATGATAAATTCGGTATTATTGCTCCGGAGAACAAGGTTTCGCAGGAAGCGGTTGATATGGTGCGCCAGGATTTGATGGATATTCCTCATGTGCCGCTTCCCAAAGGATACACGCTGCGAACTATGACCATGGACGAAGCCGGCGTTTGGATAGATATCGAGCGGGACGCGGAACAGTATTTATCTGTCACAGATACATTATTCCGTGAAGAGTTCGGAGATGACCCTGCAGCCGTGAGCCGTCGCTGCTTCATACTTAGGGATGAACGCGGATTGGCAGCCGGGACCATAAGTGCCTGGTATGACCGAGATCGCTACGATGGTGAATGGGGCAGGATCCACTGGGTGGCGGTGCGTCCTGCTTACCAGCGGAGAGGCTTTGGCGCTGCGATGGTTTCCCACGCCCTAAGGACTCTGAGTATTTGGCATGAGCGGGCCTGCCTTGGTACGGATATCCGCAGAATTGGAGCGATAGCGCTCTATCTCAAGTTTGGCTTTCGGCCGGACATGAGGTTACCCAATGCTGTCGAGAATTGGACGAAGCTTTCTGAAAGCCTAAATCATCCCGCGGTCCGGGAGGCTCTTTCGGAGTAGAGAGCGGTCGCGGCGGGATACAAAAAAAGCCGGCTTGCGCCGGCTTTGATGTGTGTATTTATAAGGCTTAGAACTGCTCAGCAACCATGTCACCGAGTTCGGTGGTTGAATATCCCATTTTCCCGACAGCAAGGCTCTTGAGTTTGTTCGCGGTAATGTTGGCCACCGCCGCTTCGATTGCCTGAGAGGCTTTTACTTCGCCGACAGTTTCGAGCATCATGGCTCCCGCGCAGATTGCCGCGAGGGGATTGATTACATTCTGCCCGGTATATTTGGGTGCTGATCCGCCGATAGGCTCGAACATACTCACACCTTCGGGATTGATGTTGCCGCCCGCGGCGATTCCCATGCCTCCCTGGGTAATGGCACCGAGGTCTGTGATTATATCGCCAAACATGTTTGAGGTTACGAGAACATCAAACCATTCCGGGCTCTTTACCATCCACATACAGGTCGCATCGACATGATAGTAGTCCCGCTTTACATCCGGGTATTCGGCTTCGCCGATTTCATGAAACGCTCTTTCCCACAGGTCGAACACAAAGGTGAGTACATTGGTTTTGCCCACGAGCCCGAGAGTGTTTGCGTCACCCTTTCCGCGGGCTTTCTTCCCGAACTTACGGGCATATTCGAAGGCATAACGAAGAGCGCGATTTACCTGAAAACGGTTGTACACCATGCTTTGAACCGCCACTTCATTTTCCGTTCCAATCATAGAATTCCCGCCGGTTCCCGTGTAGATTCCGCCGGTATTTTCACGGACGACCACGTAGTCGATCTCATCCGGTCCCTTGTCTTTCAATGGTGTCTCAACACCGGGGTAAAGACGTACCGGGCGCAGATTTATATATTGATCGAGCTCGAAACGGAGTTTCAGCAGGATTCCTTTTTCGAGAATGCCGGGTTTAACATCCGGGTGGCCGATGGCGCCGAGAAAAATCGAGTCGAACTTGCTGAGCTCCTCGGCGGCATTTTCCGGAAGCACTTCACCGGTTCTGATATACCGGTCTCCGCCGAAATCAAATTCTGTTAGGTTGAGTTTGAAATCAAATTTCGCCGATGCGGCTTCGAGTACTTTAATTCCTTCGCGAACGACTTCCGGTCCCGTGCCGTCTCCGGGTAATACAGCAATGTTATAGCTTTTACTCATATATACCTCTATTTACTCTCGATTCGCCGTCGAGCACATGTAAAAAACTTTCGATGTGTTCGCATGGGAATCTCCGTTTTGATTGATTGAGAGGATTTTAGGCAAATAGGAGCGAATGGTCAAGGCGCGGGGGCAGCACGAGGGTAGCGCGCGGGCAGCACGGACGCCGGACTACAATTCACACCTCAGCTGGACAAAGCATTTCGTTAATCGCCGCCGCGGCCCTTCGACCTTCACCCATTGCCAGGATAACCGTGGCCGCTCCGAGCACGATGTCGCCTCCCGCGTATACTTTATCCATTGATGTCTTGCCGTTTTCGTCGGTAACAATGTTGCCCCATTTATTGGTTTCGATTTCCGGGGTCGAGGCTGTTAGCAGGGGATTTGAATCATTGCCTATCGCCACTACCACGGTGTCCAGTTCGATTTGATATTCGCTGCCGTCGATAGGAACAGGGCGGCGCCGGCCGGAGTCGTCGGGCTCGCCGAGCTCATATTTGAGGACTTCAATCCCTATCACCCTGCCGTTTCCTCCACCGAGTATTCGGCGTGGATTGCGGAGCAGGTGGAATTGAACACCTTCCTCCCGGGCATGTTCGACTTCTTCTACTCTCGCGGGCATTTCGGTGAGGGTTCTGCGGTAGATCAGATAAACTTCTTCGGCCCCGAGCCGCAGCGCCGTGCGGGCCGCATCCATGGCCACGTTGCCGCCGCCGAGTACGGCTACCTTTTTCGATTGGTAAATTGGTGTGTGGGCCTGCTCTTTATCATAGGCCTTCATGAGATTCGATCTGGTGAGATACTCATTAGCGGAAAATACACCGATGAGGTTCTCCCCTTCGATATGCATAAACCGCGGCAGTCCGGCGCCGCTGCCGACAAAAGCCGCGTCGAATCCGTCTTTTTCGAGCAGATCTCTCAGCTGACGGGTGCGTCCGACGAGAAAGTTAGTTTTTACTTCTACTCCCATAACCTCGAGAGCCTGTACTTCTTCCTCAACAATCTTTTTCGGCAGTCTGAACTCGGGAATACCATATACCATTACCCCGCCGGGTTTATGAAAAGCTTCAAATACAACCACGTCGTGTCCGGCGCGGCGGATATCCGCGGCGGCGGTTATTCCCGCGGGACCGCATCCGATTACCGCGACTCTTTTATCCGTGGCTTCCGCAATTTCCGGGATCTCCGAATTGCCTTGTGCTCTCTCGTAATCAGCTACAAACCGCTCGATTCTACCGATCGAAACCGCCTTTTCTACGTCTTTCAGCGATCTTCCCACTGTGCAGGTTTCCTGGCATTGGTTTTCCTGCGGACAGACTCGGCCGCATATCGCGGGAAGAAGACTGCTTTTTTTGATGATATCGATGGAAGCCTGGAAATTTCCGGCGGCAGCCGCGCTTATGAAACCCCCAATATCTATTTGCACCGGGCAGCTCTTTACACAAGGTGCGCTTTTGCATTGCAGGCAGCGCATGGCCTCGACTATTACCTGCTCTTCCGTATATCCCTGGGCCACTTCCTCCATATTCTTGATCCGTTCTTTTGGATCCTGGGCCGGCATCAACTGCGGGGGAATTGCCATGCGTTCTTTGGGCTTTAGTTCTTTGCCATCCAGGTCTGCAAGCAGCGCGGCGGCTTTTTTCTGCAGCTCTGATCGTGAATGAGTCATCGTCCGGCCCCCACTTCTTCGATGGCCAAATCAAGATGGCAGGCATGATGGTCTTCGGCTTCCTCTTTTTTATATGACCCGAGCCTGAGCATCATGTTGTCGAAATCCACTTTATGTCCGTCAAACTCCGGGCCGTCGACACAAACGAATTTCGTAACACCGCCGACCGATACCCTGCACCCGCCGCACATTCCGGTGCCGTCTACCATGATGGTATTCAGAGATACCATCGTATGTACATCATACGGGAAGGTCGTGGCGGCACAGAATTTCATCATTACCGGAGGTCCGATCGCTACGGCCATATCAGGTTTTGGTGTCTGCTCGCACAGCTCCTTCAGCGGTTCGGTTACCAGAGCTTTTCTTCCGTATGAACCATCATCGGTACAGACGATCAGTTCATCCGCCAAGGCCGCCATTTTATCTTCCAGAATAAGAAGGTCTTTATTT
>JABGPX010000610.1 GCA_018644745.1 Spirochaetales bacterium | reverse complement strand
AAAATGAACAAGCCGTTGCGCGTTCGCCGCTGCGCGTTCGCCGTAACGCGTTCGCCGTAACGCGTCACCGTAACGCGGCAGCCATCCGCGGCGGTCGATAATCTAGGATTTTCGTTTGAACAGATGCTCGCGAATATATCGTCTGAAGCCCGTGAGCTGGGCTGGATATAGAGGAAGAAATTCGTGTCCGCCATAGGTAAGCCGCAGCAGCACCTCGGCCATATCGTCCACCGCCTTTCCGTCGCTGCCGATACGCCTTCTTAGGTCGGCACTCCATGCGAGCCAACCGACAACTTTCGGATCGGGTACGCCGCGGCGCTCGAGTTTCCGGGAAAATCTCTTCATTGCAAAGTAAAATCTGCCTCGATCATCAGAAGCGAACTTTATTGCCGGATAAACTAACAGATAACCGGTGCCTCCCAGCAGCGCCAATCCTGCTAGAACTACAGCAGCTATAAAAAGAATAGAACCGAATGCTGAGCTGCCGCCGGATGTGCCGTCGAGGTTACTTTGCTCGGTTACATTTCTGCCGAGAAGCCCTTCAAGCTGCCGCGCCGTGGCATCGTTTAGATCAATACCATAATTAAAGAAGAAATCGTTTCCAAAGGTGGTGTAATTTGCGATATTGGCTGCGGGTGTAGCTTCCCAATTGATCCATCCGCTATCTTCAAGCCAAACCTCCGGCCAGGCGTGTGCAGAAAGCCCGGTGACCACGCCGGTAGATCCGTCCTGGGGAATGTATGCCAGGTATCCGGTAGAATACCGAGCGGGGATACCGTTCAACCGGGCGAGAATAATAAAGCTCGTCGCGAACTGCACACAGTATCCTCCAGCGTCCTGAAAGAGGAAGGAATATACAAAATCGGTTTCTTCGTCCTGAACAAACTCAGGAACATCGAGATCGTACGCGTAATTCTGAGCAAGAAAAGCTTCTATTCTTCCCAGTATTTCCGCACGAGTTGTCGTATCCCGGGCTAAGCCCTCTGCGATAATATTAAGCTCTGGCGGCAGATCATCGGGGATCTGCAGATATATCAATTCACCGGTACCTGATAAGGTCGCCAATTCACTGCGGGTCTCCTCGAGACGATCAACCTCTATGGTTGTTCCGTTTTTAAACGGCCTTGCCAGTTCGAAACCGGTGTTAATATTCCCGCTCCTGAGTTCAGGATAATCGTCATCGAAAAAGATGGTACTAGTATTCAGAGGGTATGGGATGTAAGAAAATGCATTCGCTCGGACAGTAATTTTCAAATCACCACGGGCAGAAGGAATCTCTTTGCTGAAAAAATCTGCCAGCAGAAGGCTGTCTATTCTTTGGTCTGGAAGCGATGGTGTCATAGCCCATGACTGGCCGTTATACAAATCGAATACCCGGGTTCGCAAATACACCACTTCTCCCGGCGGACCCTCAATATCGAGCAAGGGTCGGTCATTCAGATGGGGTCTACCGCCCAGAGCTTTTTCATCGAAGCTGATACCATAACCGGGAATTCCATACAGAAGCGGGAAACCCGGTATAAAACGAACTACCGCCTTTCGCAGATTCGGATATATACTCTGATTGATGAAATTGCTTCCGCGCGGATTGCTCTTTTCGGGAAACATGGCGGCCCCTACAAGAGTTACCAGAATGAGAAGTATCGAGAACACCAAACTGCCCTTCCCTGCTCCACGCTTGGTTGTGCGCACCATGTAATAGATAGAAGCAGCGGCCAGAGCGGTCAACAGCAGGAATAAAAACACATCTGTCTGAACAATTATTGCCAAAAGGTAAAGCGCAACAAAAGCCACAATAATCAACGGCCAAAGCAACCCCATGGAAAAGACAAGCGGGCTCACAATAGAAGAAAAAAAGGTTATCAACAGAACAAAAATTGAACCCACGCCGCCCTGAGGTACTCCGGTTTTGAATGTATCAAACCAATAGATGTAGGCCGATAGCGGAGTAACCAGAATCCCAATGAGAATTGCCAAAGCGAATATGGTGGCAGCGGCGGCGGAAACATATTTGAGCCACCGCAGATCGTTGCCCCGGATTTTATACAGTATTCCAGGCCCTGCCGTCGCGCCGATGATCAGCAGCAAGGAGAACACTCCGATGTCCGGCTGCAGGAGCGCGCGGGAAATCAATGGAACCAGGATCGCAAAGAGGACCGCGAATAGTCGAAAAGGAGTCCTGTCAGACGCTTCCAATGTAACGGGCACTCAAATCCTCCTTTATTGAAGTAGCGCTTCGCACGCCTATAGCTTCTGCACCGAATTCTTTGGTCGAAAGGAGAAGACTAGATATATCCGCCAAATCCTTCTCCAGGTAACATGAGCTATTCATGATAAAGTGAATTTCATGTTCTCCGGCATGCTCTCTCGCGGCAAATATCTCAGGATCAATTACGTGAGTTATCATTATAACCGTCTGAGATTCCAAGTTTCCCGTGTTTCGATCTTCATTGTAGACCGCTGCAGGAGATCCTGTTTTGCCGAATGTTAATTCTTCGGTTGCCCTATAGAATCGATCAAATGTCTCGGTATCTTGACTGGCGAAAATGCCGCTTTTCCATCCGGGCGCAAGTACGGTTGTATGAATTTTACGATCAAGCAGGTACTTCACCAGGGCAACCAGGATTTCTACCGAAACATCTTCCTGCTCGAGTTGATTCACGCCTCGCCATGGATGTTTCCTGGCATCAAAATATATTCGAACTCCGGATTTCTTGGTCCGCTCATATTCTTTCAAGATCGGTTTTCCGGTACTCGCATATTTTTTCCAGTAAATATGGCGAATGGAATCACCTTCTCTATACTCTCGCAGCTGCTGAAACAAAGTAGGATCCGGCATGATGCCTGCGGACGCATTTTTACCGCTTCCCTCAACAACCTTTGCCACGGCGGCAAAATTATCTAGTTCAACAATGCGCGGGTAAACAGTGAATTGTTCCGGAAGAATCTTTTTTCTTAGAGAAAAAAGCTGAAAAAAATCATGGACTTCAAGCATGTTGATGCCAAGTGAGTACTTGCCCCGATACGGGCACTTAATATCAAAGAACCTGTCGTGAACCCGCCCCGCCCCGATACTGGCATTGTAAGGAGGCAAATCGATCTCCATGGAAGGAGACCGGTTCACAAAACTGACCCGAACTGAAGGCAGCGGCAGAAAGCTTCGGTTGAAAACCCGAATATGGTATTCGACTGTTTCTCCTTTAACGGGAGATAATGTGCTGAATGACTGTTCAAAGTCGAGGCCAGCGAACCATATAACTAGGGAAACAAAAGAAAAAATCGGATACAGAACAAAAAAAACAAATAACAAATGAAGCACATTGCCGAAATATGTACCCGCGAGATACATAATTATAAGCGAAAAAATATATAACGATAGTAGACGAAAGTTTATTCTCACTTTTACCTAGTTGATCCCGACCGGAACCGGACTTTGTTCAACAAGCTTTTTGATAACGTCTTTGCCGGTTTTACCCTGCATTTTGGATTCCGCGGATAAAATAACCCGATGTGCCAGAACCGGTACTGCCATTTCTATAACATCTTCCGGAATAACATAGTTCCTTTTTCCCAATACCGCCCGTCCTTGAGCGGCCCGCTGGAGGTGCTGAGCGCTTCGAGGACTCCCACCTAGATGAAGTGCTTTGCTCACGCGGGTTTTCTGGACAATCGATATAATGAAATCCCGAACCACATCAGAAACATGCACTTTTCGCACCAACGCGCGGATGTTCTTTATCTCGTCGAGAGCCGCGGCAGGTTCTATCTTTGATATAGGATCATCATCCTGGAACCGCTTGAGAATCTCCTGCTCATCTTCTTCTGATGGATATCCTATTGAGAAAGAGATCCCGAACCGGTCAATTTCGCCCTCAGGCAAATGGAACGAACCTATAAAAGTTGACGGATTCTGGGTTGCAGCTACAAAAAAAGGATCGGGAAGCTGATGGGTTACCCCGTCGACGGTAACCGAACCTTCCTGCATCGCCTCCAGAAGACTGGATTGAGTTCGGGGAGACGCACGATTTATTTCATCAGCTAGAATAAACTGGTGCATGATAGCGCCGTTTTTAAACACAAATTCATTCCGAATCTGGTTCCACACATTCATACCGACTATATCACCGGGAAGCAGGTCCGGAGTGAATTGGATCCTGCTGAAATCCAGGCCAAGGCTCGCGCTCAGGGATCTTGCAAGAGTTGTTTTGCCAACTCCGGGAACATCTTCTATCAAAACATGGAGCCCGGACACAAATCCGGTCAGCAAAAGTCTGACTACCCGTTCCTTTCCTACAAATACGCGACTGATAGCCTTCCCGATGGTATCGATCGCCTCTGATACGACATTGAGCTCTTGTTCACCTATTCTTACGTCATCCTGCATCAGCGCTCCCCCTATAAGAAAACAAACGTTTCTATTTTACGTTACTAAATTGTTCAGTCAATAATATATTGATTACTTATAAAGGAAACAATCCTAATCGAAAGAGGTGTTCTCATTGCTCTAATCGAAGAATGATCAATTGATGCGATGAGCTGAATGTAATACCTTGATCTCCAAGTAATGACTTGAGCCACTAGGTAGGAACACCACAAGGAGATATATATGGCAGCTGTACAAGGATTTCATCACATCGCGATGGACGTAGCGAATTTCGACTCATCAATTGCATTTTATACGGAGGTGCTTGGCTTCGAAAAAACCAAGGAATGGGGAGAAACCGGAGCCCGTGCGATAATGCTTCACGCAGGAAACGGTAACTATCTCGAGTTTTTCGAAAAAGCTGAAGTCTCGGCAGAAAAGGGAACACTCATACACTTCGCCCTTCGCACTGATGATTGCGACTCGATGAT
>JABGPX010000624.1 GCA_018644745.1 Spirochaetales bacterium | reverse complement strand
CTACCCATTGTTTCCTCATTATTATACTGACCGGTCAGTATAATATATCACTTTTTCTAGGATTGTCAAGAGTCTTAACTCGCCATATGATTCGCCATGGGAAAAATTCCAGTTTCTATTATTTTCGATACCGATCTTGAAACCGATTGCGATGATGTAGGAGCCCTGTGTCTTCTCCATAATTTCCAGACCGCCGGCCTTTGCGCAATAAAGGCGGTTATCGGCGATGGGTTCTCCGATTACATCGCTCCATCCGCGGAGGTAATTAATGCCTGGTTTGGCAGATCGGAGATACCCGTCGGTGCTTTGAGGATACCAGGATATGTCGATGATCCGACATACGAGGCCTATCGGCGTCACATAAGCATGTTCGAGCAGAGCTTTCCCAGCCGCCTTTACAATAGAAGACTTCCGACCGGTACACCTTATGAAGGCAAGAAAACCGAAGATTATCCGGATGCTGTTCGAATTTACCGGCAAGTGTTGGCTGCCGCCGAGAATGATGAGGTAGTCGTATGTGTGGTGGGATTTATGACTGCGCTGGCAGGGCTGCTCAAATCGCTGCCCGATGACATCAGCCCGCTTAGCGGCATCGAATTGGCTACCCGGAAGATTCAACATGTTGTTTCGATGGCTGTCGTGAGCCCCTGTCCCGGAGAGGGAAACGGCAACTTTAACTTTTATATCGACCTTCCCGCGGCTCATTTTGTTGTCGACAACTTACCCGTGCCCGTATATCTCAGCTCTTGGGGGACCAGTATTACGACGGGAGAACGATTTATGGCCTCAGTGCCGGCGGAACATCCGGGAAGACTCGCCTATGAGATGTATCTAGACAACGATTTACTCACACCGCCCGAAGGAAACCGATCAAGTTGGGATCAGGTTGCGGCTCTGTTCTCCGTCCTTGGAGAAGAGAAGTACTTCGACGTAACACGCGGGTTTACTCTTACTTCATCCGGCGACGAATTCGAGTGGGTCAAGATCCCCGGTGGAAGGGGAGACAGATATATCAAGCCGAGACATGAAAAGGAAATGGAGCAGGTAATCGAGGATTGGATGATCGGGCCGTCTCAGATATAGGTAGTGCCCCGAGGCTTCCCCTGAGGCTTTACACAACACAAGGATTTCCATACACTGTCCCCCGTTGTTTCTGTTAATAGAAACTAATTAAACGGAGGTCTATAATGAAAAAACTCTCAATCATTCTTTTATTGTTGCTTTCGGCTTCAGTCCTTTTCGCAGGACCCGCGGCTGAAGGCACCACCAAAATCGGTATCTCGAAATTTGTTGCCCATCCCGCGCTTGATGCGGTTGAGCAGGGAATCCAAGATGCCCTTGCCGAGGCGGGACATACTGATGTCGAATATGATCTGCAAAATGCAAACGCAGATATGAACTCTGTAGCTTCGATATCCAGCAAATTCAAAGCCGATAAGGTTGATGTGGCAATTGGAATCGCGACTCCCTCAGCTATATCTCTGGTGCAGGCGATATCTGACATCCCTGTGGTCTTTACCGCGGTTACCGATCCTGTCGATTCCGGTCTTGTGGGAAGCCTGGGTGCGAGCGGAACGAATGTCACCGGCTATTCTGATATGACTCCTGTAAGGGAGCAGATCGAGTTGATGGTGAATCTCGGCGGCGTTAAGAGGGTTGGCCATGTATTTTCAAGCGGCGAAGCAAACGCTGTGGTACTTGCGAAAATGGCGGAGGAAGCGTGCAAAGCGCTTGGCGTTACTTTTGTCCCTGCAACTGTTACCAATTCTTCAGAGGTCCGGACCGCGGCGTTGTCGATCATTAATAAGGTCGATGCAATTTATCTGAGTACTGACAACACGGTAGTTTCGGCTATTAGCGCTCTTGCCGCTGTTGCATCAGATAGAGGCGTGCCGATTATTTCTGCAGATCCCAGCTCAGCCGAGGATTTTGAAATTCTCGCCGCTTATGGTTTTGACTATTACACAATGGGTACTGCCACCGGACGCCTTGTGGCACAAATACTCGATGGAAAGGATCCCGGGACCATCGCTACTCAATTTCTTACAGATTCTTCCGATCTGGTCCTGCTGCTCAACCTTGATGTGGCAAAAAAACTTGGAATAACTCTTTCGGATGCGGCTAAGAAGGAAGCCGATAAAATCTTCGAGAACGGCGTTCTAAGGGACAACTAACAGCTCAATAAGTAAAGCCGGCCGTTGCCACGCGGCCGTTGCCACGCGGCCGGCGGTTTTTTATTGGAAATGCAACTTATATGATAGAAGGAATATTCGTCGAAGGGCTGCTGTACAGCATCATGGTCCTCGGTGTGTTTATTACATTTCGAGTTCTTGATTTTCCGGATCTCACTGTTGACGGCTCATTTCCTCTTGGTGCGGCAATTGCCGCGACCCTAATTACCAATGGCGTTGCCCCGTGGATCTCACTCATCGCGGCGTTTGCCGGCGGCGTCGCTGCCGGGTGCGTAACCGCGACAATTCATAATAAGCTGAAAGTGCCAAATCTTCTGGCAGGAATACTGACCATGACGATGTTATGGTCAATCAATATACGGGTGCTAGGAAACCGGGCAAACCTTCCGCTGCTGAGGCAGGTTACCATGCTCACCCGGGTCAAGGATCTCTTCGGAGGCACTTTCGGAACCGCATGGTCATATCTGTTTTTCTTTATTCTGGTTGCATTCATTATAAAGTTTCTTCTTGATGTATTTTTTCGCACAGACCTTGGTCTTACCCTCGGCGCAATGGGAAACAATCCTCAGATGGTTACCACCCAAGGCGTAAATATCGAGTATCTCAAACTCATTGGTGTCGGTCTGTCAAACGGGCTTGTCGGCCTTGCAGGGGCTTTTGCGGCTCAATACCAGGGTTTCGCCGATGTAAATCTGGGGCAGGGAGTCATCATCGCCGGGCTTGCTTCGGTTATGATCGGTGAGTTTGTTATCCGTTCAAACCGTATAGGGCTGTTGACCCTAAGGGTGATTTTGGGTTCGATTCTTTTTCGGGGGCTCATGTATCTTGGACGTTATTATGGATATTACATAAAACTTACGCCGAACGATCTGAAACTTATTACGGGGCTGTTGATTATACTCTCGCTGGTTATTACCCAGATACGAAAACGACGGCCGAAAACCGTCGTAACTGGAAAAGCCGGGGGAGGAGATACATGATCCAGCTCGAGCATATCTCTAAAGTTTTCCAGGCGGGAATGCCGACCGAGAATACGGCAATTCGCGATATCAATCTCACTGTAAAAGACGGCGATTTCATTACGATTATCGGAAGTAACGGAGCAGGGAAGACCACCTTGTTTAATCTCATTACAGGAACATATCCACCTACCGAAGGTAAAGTCATTATACAGGATAAGGATGTTACAAAGCAGCCGGAGTATAAGCGTGCGCGTTACATCGGCCGAATCTTCCAGGATCCGTTGCTCGGGACGGCATCAAATATGAGTCTCGAAGATAACATGATGATTACTTATAAGAAGGGATTCAAAGGACTTAAAATAAGCTTGAATGGCAAGCTGCGTGAATTCTTTCGCGAGAAACTCGAGCCGTTGCAGATGGGACTCGAGAATCGTATGAAAGCCAACGTCGGTCTTCTTTCCGGTGGCCAGCGTCAGGCCCTTACGCTTCTCACGATGGTATTATCAGAGCCTGCCCTTATACTTCTCGATGAACACACCGCGGCACTCGATCCTAAGAATGCAGATATCGTTCTTGGTCTAACAACCCGGTTTATCGAGGAATACCGACTCACTACTATGATGATTACCCACAACATGAGTCAGGCGATAAAGTTTGGCACCCGTCTTCTTATGATGGACGCGGGTGAGATAATCCTCGATGTAGAAGGTGAGGAAAAAAAAGAGCTGACTGTTGATCGGCTCATTGAGAAATTTCACGCAATACGTAAAAAGTCTTTCGAAAACGACGAAGCCCTTCTCTCTAAAGATTGAAGTCTCAGTCACTGTCTTCATTGTGCATGATGCTTGGTGTCATGTAAGGCTCCTAAATGACCGACTCTACTGATGATGAAGCGATACTGTCGAGGACCAATCTGTCTTCTTTCGAGAGCTCGAACTCCAACGACCTTAGGTTTTCATCGATGTGATTCTGAGTGCTGGATTTGGGTATTGTCACGATTCCATCCCGGTCCACCAGCCAGTTTATCGCGATCTGCGCCGCCTGCCGATTGTATTTCTGTGCAATACGAAGGACATCCGGATTAACCGCATTCTCCGCGAGTATCTTTCGCTCCACCGGCCGGTAGGCGACTATAGTTATTTCGTTGCTTAAGCAGAAGTCTAAAAGTTCCTGGGACACGATTCCTCGATTCACGATATTGTACAGCACTTGATTCGCGACGATTGGAGCGTTGGATAAATCCATTGCTGACTGCAGCTGCGGCAGGTTGAAGTTGCTGACGCCAAGGTGGCGGACGAGGCCGCGATCAAGAGCGTCATTCATGCCTCCTATGTATTCCTCCATCGGAACAATGTTCCAGGGCGCATGAACGTACAATAGATCCAAATAGTTCGTCTTGAGCCTTACGAGCATATCTTCGACTTGATGAACCACCGACTCCCGTAAAAGATGGGAGTTCCAAATTTTGGATGCCAGGAAAATCGAATCTCGAGGAACATAACTGATAGCTGACCCGACTATTTCCTCGGTGTGACCAGCGCCGTAGAGCTGTGCGGTATCTATATGATTTTGACCTAACGAGAGGGAGTATCGTATTGCCTCGATTTCCCGCGAATCATATCGATAATCTGCGTATACGGTTCCGTCAGCGTGCCGGCTTCCACCCATATCCCAGGTGCCGATTCCAATTGGATGAACCGGCACC
>JABGPX010000582.1 GCA_018644745.1 Spirochaetales bacterium | reverse complement strand
CTATCCGGCATATTATATGGAAGGCGGTCTTACATTGTCCGAAGACGAAATCGGCGCAGTGAATAGCGACATGTTTTCCGAGTTCTTCCTGCCGGAACTCGCGGAGCTTTCAAATCATTTCGGGGGGATTGGAATTCACTGCTGTGCCGACGCGAGACATCAATGGCAGAATATTAAGTTGATTCCGAACCTCAAACTACTAAACCTTGTCCAGGACAAGGATATCGTTGATGATGCATACCCGTTTTTCGGAAGCTCTCTGGTACACTACCATCAGCCGCAGATAAACAGGCGGGGTATCCCCTGGAAGCCGACGCAAAAAATACCCTCGACTTGCTCGGTGCTCGAAGCACATGCCGATGACAGAGACGAAGCCATCCGGCTTGCGGAGATACTTGCCGAGAGGACCGGGAAGTAATTGCTATCGGAACAATTCTTCAAATACCTTCCAAAGATTTTCATTCGGAACCGGCGCGACAACTCGGAGGAGCTCTTTCTTAACTGGATGTTCAAATTCAGCAGCACGGGCATGCAGATATATACCGCCTCCGGTATTTGAGCGAGGGGCGCCATATTTGAGATCGCCTTTAATTGGGCTCCCAACTGCGGAAAGTTGAACCCGGATCTGATGATGACGGCCTGTTTTGGGATGAATTTCCAGCAGGGTGTAGCGATCCGATTCAGCAAGAACCGTAAAGTGCAGTTCCGCCCGCTTGCCGCCGGGAGTGCTTTGCGCGGGCGCCTCTACCGGAAAAGACTTATTTTTCTGCTGATTCCTCATTAAAAAGTGAACCAGTTTTCCGTCGGATTTGGGCGGAGGCACGGCAACGACCGCCCAGTAGGTTTTTTTTACTTTTCCATCTCGAAACAGTTCATTTATTCTCGAGAGAGCCTTGCTGGTTTTGGCAAAGATTACTACGCCGCTTGTCGGCCGGTCGATTCGATGGCAGACACCAAGAAATACTTTTCCGGGTTTACCGTCGCGCGCCTTGATGTAAGCCTTTACCATGTCAGCGAGGGATTCGTCGCCGGTGTTGTCTGCCTGCACGATCTCAGAGCACTTTTTATTTAATACAATAAGGTGATTGTCTTCGTAGAGTATTTGCCCCGGATCCAGCATATCTAGCTGAAAAGACCAATAATTGCCGGAACAGCAAGGTTAAGCAGCAACCCCAAAATAAGGAAACTTCCTGCTTGACGATTAAAGTACATAGCCCAGCCGACATACCACAAAGGCCAGACTGTCCAGCCTTCCGGTGCCTCCGCTGGTTTTGGTTTACTCCAGGTTTTCCACGCTTTGAAAAGCCGCGTTAAGGCCAAAATACTTACTGCTATATATGGTCCCGTGAATTTCCAAATTACCACCAACGCGATAAGAGCGAAGAACAACACGCTGGAAATCTTGAGTAAAAGCGAGGATCCCTTATGCCCGACAAGCACCGGTATCGTACGAACTCCGGCGTTTTGATCAGCTTCCCTTTTATCCATATGTTTCCCGACAAGGACCGAGGCCACAATGAGTCCGTAAGGCAGAGACGCGATAATCATGGGAAGGTCAAAACTGCCGGACGCGACGTAAGCGGTGCCTACCGTCATGAGCGGTCCCCACACTACGAGAGAGGTGAGTTCGCCAAGAGCAAAGCGCTTGAGAACGACCGTGTATAGGAGACTCAAAGCTAGTCCGGCCACTGCAAATACCAGAACCGGCCAGCCGATGCTGATCGCGAGAAATATCATGATAAGTGCATCGATACCCAGCAGAATTCCAGCCCCCTTCAACAATCCGGCACCGGTGGTTAATCCGCCTAGGATGGGATGGGTGCTGTACTGAGAACGGGGATAATCCTCGGTGTCGACACCCATTTTTACGTCGGTCCAATCATTAATAAGATTGTTTGAAATGTGAGCCGCGAGAATACCGACGATACTGAGAATGCCGTAGAGCCAATTTATTGAACCTCGTTCAAGGGCGAGGAGCAGACCGATAAGACCGGACATGAGAGTCATCGACAGCACACAAGAGCGGGAAATAACCAGCCATTTGCTGACCCAATCCGCCTTTTCTAGTTCGGGTAAGTTGCAGCCCTGGAGTATTGTGCGCCAGCGCTTGCCCAGGGACATCGGGTGTTTTTCATTCGTTGTTTCAGACATGAGACTTATATATCACAAAGCGGAAACCTCGAAAAGCGGTTAATCGTGGCTATACAGCAGGGTGTCAGGATGAAACGCCGCCCAGGCAAACCAAAAGTCTCTTTCGGCGACAATTTCCTCATCGGTGGAAAGATCCGCAAAGGTAACGACACCATACTCGTCTGTGGTAATCTCCACTCTCCTGCCTTCAAACTCATCGATAATCTTACCAGGCACGGAAAAGTCATTCTCCCCGTAGGCTTTGTATATACCATCTACCTCTATTCCAAGAACCGGGTCCTTCGGATGCAGTCTCCGGTCTTCATTGTCCACAGGAAACATGAGATATTCTTCAGTGTAATAGCTGCCGTAAGGATCGGTGCCGTATACCCGACGGAAGCCGGTATCTCTGCTTAAAACTTCCGCCCGCGGGTGGCGCGCTTTCGCGTCAGCCCAGGTAACTGTGTGAATGACAATCGGCTTGAGCCGGGCGCCGGTTAGGGGACCAACAACTGCCCGGCCTCCGATCTGGGTCCAATAGCTTTCTGTTAAACGGTCATACATAATCAAATTTGAATTATACAGTTTACCGGATGTCCCAAACTCAACCGATTCACCATCAATTTTCCGCTCATACGCAATCGCTGAGCCGCACAAAGGGCAATAGGTGACAAGGACGGGAACACCTTGTACTGTGTCATTCACAATCTCGTGCCAAACAAGGATCGGGAAAGGATAGATCCGGACAGTATTGTTCAGATCGAGAATTATCACTAAATCTGACTCTCCCAGCCATTTACCCGCCGCGTTAACCGATTCAAATAACGGCTTATCTATGGAAGGGATACCGTCAGGAGGCGGACCTCCGCTTCGAATCTCCGACGGATGAATCAGGTACTTTGTCCCGTCGTTGAGAATCTTTATTTCCTCATCGGCGAAACTAAACACCCCAGAAATCAAAACGAAAACAGCAATAAGCGATAATCGAAGCCGTGGACTTGCCATTCCTGACACCTCTTGTAATGAATATACTGCTTGTGCTGGTTCAAGTCATTTTGACTCATTACTAAAGAATAACAGGTCGGCTACTGCTGCATTTCAGCAAACAAAAAAACCTGCCGTTGGCTACACGGTGATGCTAATGCCAAAGGCAGGTTTCGCGAACCTAACTCGGAGCGATCGCTCCTGAGGGTTAATTGTATTAAACGGGAGTAGCTACTTTGAGCGGCTGAGTATGGATCCCGCACTCGCCGCCGCATTTGCTTGAGCCAATCCATCGACCGGCTCTCTCATCCTGATCAAGCGAAATACTTGTGCAGGGTTCACAGCCCAGTGAACGATATCCCAATTCATAAAGGGGATTCACATCGACACTGTGCAGGGCAAGATACTGCCATATTTCCCGTTCATACCAGAGGAGAACAGGATTGAGTTTTACAAGACCTTCGTCGCGTTCCTCAACTTCCTGGTAGTCTGTCCGTGTTCTGCCTTCGGTGCATCTCAGCCCGGTTACCCAGCAGTTCACATCCATTTCTTCAATCGCCCATCGGGTTGGGTCTACTTTCAGATTTGAGCAGCATTCATCGGGATCGGACTCAAAAAGACGATCCTGCTGAGGGCTATCGTTACTAAAGATTTTCATCTCCGGATATTTCTCAACCTGTTCATCCATGAACGTCTTGGTAGCGTCAGGTTTATAACGAGTAGTTACGATGAATCCCCGGATGTCGGGACTCACCCGTTTTGCCAAATGCCATACCGCCACTGAGTCTTTACCCAGGCTGTTTGCAACCACAAGAGAGCTGCCATAGACTTTATATGCTTCCTCGATGAGAGAAAGAGCTCTGTCGACTTTCTGCTTAAAGTTGAGCGTGTTCACTAACGTTGCGACGTCTTCGTTACTTTGAACCATTTCCATTTTAAGTGCTCCTTGACCTTATTTCATTATGGCACCAATAGTACGCGTCAGCCGGGGGCTGTCAATTTCAGCGTGGTAAATTGATCAATATTCCAGCAAAACATATCGAATAAGTCAATTTTGTACGGTATTTTTGGATATTTTAACTGTATTGGACAGGTGAATATTTGAAGAAAATATTCAGTTTCAAGCATAATAATTAGACAGGAAGGTGATTTTTCTTTACGATATGAGCACTCATGTCTGAAGCAAAACGATTGACTTTGATACGAATCGGCGAGCGTCTCTTTTCAAAACAGGGCTATCGGGATGTCGGTATTGAAGATGTCGTCAATGCCGCAGGTATCAGCGCCGGTTCTTTCTATAACTACTTCGAAAGCAAAGAAATTTTTTATAGTGAAATCCTCGATCATATTGAAAACCAGGGAGCAAAACGTCTCGAAAAAATGATCGCCAAGCTCTCCTCGCCTATTAATAAGTTAAGAGTTGTCTACCGTTTCGTAACTCTGGGTATTAAACATAATCCCATGCTTAGAGGAGTATTGGCTGGAGACGAGAAATATATTTTCCCGGGAACAGAGGAAAGACGGATTCGCGGAAATGACATCAGAGCCCGGGTGCAGAGACTTATCGTTGTAATCCTAAGAGAAGGATCTGCCAAGGGACTTTTCCGATCAAGTGTCTTTCGAAACCCAAACGTGCTGCTGACGTCCCTCTACGACGTAATTCTTCATCACATCGATTCCGAACACTTCGACAGCTTACTCGAAGATATTTTAACTCTCCTCGACCGCGGTTTGAGACGTCAAATTCAG
>JABGPX010000627.1 GCA_018644745.1 Spirochaetales bacterium | reverse complement strand
AACCGTTAGATTTGAATCGGCAGACTATTTTGAGATTTTAAGAATGATAAGTTTACAGTTAGAAAATTGGTGGAAATAATTTTTGTATAACATTTGCATGAACCAGATTTGGCTAATCGCCAAACAGGTTATGCAAGTCGTTATCCATCCTAATTGTGCAATAAATACAATCAACAGCTTGATGATAGTATCAAATGATACTATCATAGAGGTGTGAAACCACCATATGATATTACAAAGAAAATATTAAATTTCTATGGGCAAATTACGGAGGCATTAGGAATTTGCAAAAGTCTGATGCTAATAAAGCCAGAGGCAAAATTAAGAAGACAAAACAGAATAAAAACTATTCAATCTTCCTTAGCAATCGAAGGAAATACATTAAATATTGAGAATGTGACTGCGATTTTAGACAATCATAGAATTATTGGACCCCCAAAAGATATTTTAGAAGTCCAGAATGCGATAAAGGCTTATAATCGATTAATTTCTTTTAAACGGTATGATAAAAATGATTTTCTAAAAGCTCATGGTTTAATGATGAGTGATTTAGTAGTTAATGCTGGAAAATATAGGAAATCCCAAGTTGGGATTATGAAAGGAAAACAAGTTACACATATTGCCCCGCCTTCAGATATGGTTCCAGGCCTTATGAATGATTTATTTAAATATCTTCAAAAAGATGAAGATCTTGAAATCATCAAAAGCTGTGTATTTCATTATGAAATGGAATTTATACATCCTTTTGAAGATGGAAATGGAAGAATGGGAAGATTCTGGCAAACGCGCATACTGATGAATTTAAACCCAATCTTTGAGTTTGTTCCCATCGAAAAATTGATAAAAGACAATCAACAGGAATACTATGATGCGTTAGCGCTATCTGACAATTCAGGTAAATCAACAATATTCATAGAATTTATGTTAGATATAATTAATAAAACTCTCAGGGATACGATATCGGAAGCAAAACCTCCAAATCCAGATTTTAACAAAAGGACAGAGGTTGCACTTCTGCAGTTAAATGATTGGTTTGACAGGAAAGAATATATGAATGTCTGTAAAGGTATTTCAAGCGCAACAGCAAGTAGAGATTTGAAGAAGTTGCTGCAAGCAAACAGAATAGAAACAGATGGGACGGGTCGAATGACAAAATATAGAATAAAAAATGGATAACTGACCTGACCCCCAAAAACTGATCCAGTGTTATGATAGACTTTGGCGTTGTGACCTTCCCCCGTTCTTTGGACACTGATAAAGTTAGGATCCGGCCTTCCCACCTTATTGCTTGAAAATATTAGTGATCATTTCTTTTTGAATCGTTCGGTAAATGTAAAAGTCATTATCTATTGAAATAATCTCTCTAATCCCAAGCTTTTCTGCGGCTACAATAAGAGTTGCGTCTGCTAGATCCATTGGAATATCGTTATATTTTTTTGTTAATTCGATAATTCGCCGAATTCCCGATGCATCTATTTGAGTAAGCTCTAATCCTCCGCGATAGATCCATTCCAACAGCGAGATTTGGGCTCTATTATCGAAATCAAGCATATGACTGGCCTCAGTAATGACAGGCCATGTCGAGATTAGGTGGAAAGATTCTTGTTTTATTAAATTAACAATACGATTATGGTATTTGTCACCGCGGTCAAACAGGGCGATAATTGGCCCGGCATCAATGAGTGTGTTTCTCACTGAGCTTGTCCTTTACTCGTTTTTTATATGTTTTTGATCGGCTCGGTTCTCCGGACGACACTTTCCCGAAAAGATCTCTCCCCAATTTATAAGAGGAATTTCCTTTCTGGCGAGAATCAATATATTCTTGAAGCGCTTCTTTGATTATGTCGCTTTTTGTTCTCTTTTCAATTGTGGCAAGTTTGTTGATTTCAGTTTCCAAATCGCTTGGCAGCCGAACCGTTAACATAGTAATCTCCTTGTATTACGGATTGTAATACATCGCTGAATAAATGACAAGGGAAACGAGTTAATAGCCGCTTTGATTTGCAATTTCATGTCTGTGTTGGAACAAATACCAACCGGCGTCAATCCAATTGAGAGATAACTCTTAGGCGAGAACCGCAAAATTGAAAATAGCTATCGGAAAAACTTCACATCGGCAGTATAGTACGCCGTTTCAGCAAGTTATACGACAAAATTGCATTCGTACCCCCACAAATGCGGCACAATCTCATAGATTCAAGGATTGTAGACGAGCGCAAGCTGGCAGGTGTACCATAAGGTCAGCGACACCAATAGGGGGGGTGAAAATGGGACTTGATCACAATGGAGTTACTGATTGGAACCAGCTGCCGGGCCAAATCGATTTCGGGCGTTCTACTATCCGGTTCTCAACTTCCCGTATAGATCATACACCTCGAATGCAGATGGACGCGGCCTGCACCCTCGTCGATGCCGAAGGTCAGTCCCGTCGGTTCTTCCTGAGCTGCCCGTGCATTGCCGAATCCATGTACGTGCGGGAGAACTTTATACATGAGCCCTCGGCTCTTTTCAACATCATCTTGTCGCCAGGTGATCAGTTTCTGGTAATGAAACGCCACGCCTCATCCGCGAACGATCTTCGCGCCGGCTTTCGCTTCGGAGGTACCATGCCGACCCACGACGGCGAAGGCGATACCGTGACGCAGCTGGACGTAACGCTTGACCACTACAAACGGGTGCAGGTGATTCAGAACTACAATGAATTTCGAGAAGCCCTTCTGGGTAATCTCCCCTTGAACGGCAGGACGACGTACACCGACGAAGACGGCGTGTCGAAGGTCGTCTTAGATTATCCGATCAAAACCGGCAACGCAGGCAACTCTGAGGATACGTGGCAGGTTGACGCAGGACCGATCCTCATGCCCACGCCGGAAGCGACGGGTCCGCTTCCGGTCGAACGCCTCGACATCGGATTCATGGTGTACAATCGGTGGGATTACGCGGAGGCGGTGCTACGCCGAGATACGCCGGTGGGAAGCGGTACTGAGGTCGGCTCGACCAGTCACTTCACGCTGCGGCGCAATCTCCAATGCCGAAACGAGCTGTTCGCCGCTAGTTTATAATTCACTGACCATTGATGGAGGTAAAACATGGGAACACAAGATAGAGACAAAGTTAATATTGATAGCAAGCCTGATTCGATTATTCACCGGGGTTTCGACGATTTCTCCCGCGGCCGTTTCGACAACGGCGGAGACAATCTCTATGTCAATGCTTCAGGCAAGATCGGGATGATTCATAGCACCGATGTGAACGATGACGGCTATGTCGACATTGTGCTTCCCAACTCCCACGCCGACAGCGAACGCGGGCCGACGCGAGTCTACTCCCAATCCGCAGACGGTGAATGGTCGATGGCCGAGCTCCCAAACGACAGCGGCTGGATCAGCCTTGTCACCGATGTCGACGGCGACGGATATCCGGATCTCGTCGTTTCAAACGCCGAAAACGGCGTTACCTCGGAGCTCAACTCATACATCTACTGGGGCGGCCCGGACGGGCTGACCGAAGAGCGCACCGAGCTCGCCACATCGGGCGCCTACCAGGTGGCAGCGGTGGATCTCGCGGGTAACGGACTCCCTCACTTGATATTCACCTCTGCGTGGGTCGATCATCACAATCCCGGTCAGCCGCGGCCGCTTCACGTTTTCGAGCAGGTATCGCCCCGGAGCTTCGTAGACCGGGCTGAAGAATTCGGAATTATGGGGACCGCAGCGAGATCCCTAGTTGCGGCGGACCTGAACCAAAATGGACACATGGATCTGGTCGTGGCGAACTATCGCCGGGAGTTCGAGTACGACATCGAATCGTACATCTACCGGGGAACGGATTCGGGCTTTGACCGGACCCCTGTTCGGCTACCATCTCATTTCGCGCTGCAGGCGGCGGTCGGCGACTTAAACGGCGACGGCTTCAGCGAAGTAGTTTTTGCCGGAGGCAATCAGCTCTGGATATACTGGAATCGAAATGGTCAGTTCAACCCCGACGATCGCACCATTCTCGACTTCACCGGCGGCCTGACTGAGATGGAGTTTAGGATCGGCGCGATCTTTGCCCACATCGCCGACATCGACGGCGACGGCAAGAATGAGTTGATCGTCGCCGCTGCACAGGGAATCGAGATCAGGCGTCAGGATGACCTCACGGTCACGGCATCGGAAATTCCTCTTGCGTCGTGCACCTGGCTTCACACCGCTGATCTAACAGGCGACGGCAGCCTCGATATGATCGCGAGCCGGTATCAGGACGGTGAGTCTTTCAACTGCGAATCCGCGGTGTTCTGGAACGGCAGCGGCGGGTATTCACTCGAACGCGCGACCTGGCTGGCTACTTCCGGCGCGATGGGATGTACGGCCGGAGATCTAAACGGCGACGGCAAACCCGAAATCATTTTCAACAGCACACATACAGGGTGGTCGAGATGGGACCCGAAATTCCCCCTGTACGTGTACCTGGGAAACGAACACAACGAGTACAGCACCGACCGCCGGCTGGCCCTTCCGACCGGCCACTCGAATACCTACCTTGTGGCCGACCTCAATCAGGACGGATACGCCGATCTTGCATGCACCTCGAGGTTGGGTTTGCGGATCTTCTACGGCGGTCCGGAAGGATTGAATCCGGAACGTTACGTGGATTTGCCCCACAAAGGTCACGGATTTCATTACATTCTCGCCGCGGATCTGAACAAGGACGGGTGGCTCGATCTTGTGGGAATCGCGATGACTCACGATTCTAGTGCCGAGTCTCTCGCCACATCCTCGGTGATCTTCTACGGGTCGCCCGACGGTTTCTCCCTCGACAGCGCGCAGCCGCTTCCCACGAGCGCCCGAGGCAACGCGATGCTTGCGGACGTGAACAGGGATGGTTGG
>JABGPX010000646.1:3399-4873 GCA_018644745.1 Spirochaetales bacterium | reverse complement strand
AGTTCGGCCCGCCGTCTTTGTATCCGACTACAACCACGACTCCCGCGATTCCATTCTTGCACC
The DNA here is from genome assembly GCA_018644745.1 of Spirochaetales bacterium. The sequence continues at coordinate 4,810 of JABGPX010000646.1, read as the reverse complement.
GAATAAAGGCGGTAGCGTGATCGTCTGCGGCCTGATAGTGAGCCCTGGTACCTATGGCGGCGGATACCGAAATGGCCTGAGAGGCCAGAATCCACATGAGTCGGTCTACCACATGCACGCCGTTACCGAGCCACATCCCGCCGCCGTGAAACCTGCTTCGATACTGTGGAGGACGCTTTGCGAAGCCCCAATTCTTTGACATATAACTGACTGCGGTAATAATCGGACCGAGTTCCCCGGAATCGAGAATTTCCTTGGCTTTTAGGCTGGTACTCATAAAATGATTGGTGAAACCGCCCATAAGTTTTACATTGTTCCGCTGGGCGGCGCTAATCATTTCGTCACAATGCTCGATGCTCAAGGCCATTGGTTTCTCAACAAGAACATGCTTGCCTGCGTTACACGCTTCGATGGTAAGACGATGGTGAAGCTGGTGCCCCAGTACTATGGCCACCGCATCGATATCCTTGTCTTCCAGCAGCTCCTTATGGCTCTCGTATTCCTTTGGAACGTCGTACTTCTCCATAAACTCTCGCCGCTTTTCGGGAACAAGGTCCGCGACGGCGACTACCTGCGCATTAGCAAGGGCCGCAATGCCGGCGCAGTGTGAGTTCGCGATACCGCCCAAACCGATTATGCCTACGTTAATCATGCCTAGTGCTCCTGTGCTCCAAAAAAAAACGCCGGCCGGACTTGCTTTTCAGCTGGCCCGACCGGCGCAAAAAATCGCTTTTCAAGCTACTATTGCCCAGCTGCGAGAAATCGGTCCTGAGCGGCCTGGGCGATCTCAATGTAGCGAGCAACATTCATACCTTCCAGCTTCTTGACATATTCATCCCACTCGGCGTCCATATCGCCTTTGCCGGTGATCCACCGTGCCTGCGACTCGTGCCACACCTTAAAGATGTCTGTTTGCAGTTGTTTCGACTCTGTGGTCTCATCGGCGCTGAGCTCCGGTCGGTTCCATTGTTCTTCTGCAACGTAGTCAGCGTAGTATTCATAGAATACATCAGCCTGGGTTTGAGCGACCGGATCCAGGGTAAGCCGATTCTGGAAATCGTCGTTCGTGCGGATTCCGGGACCTTCTGCCCTCGGCCAGGCGTTTTTGGCACCCCATTCCAAGTCTTCGGGGTGAGGAATGGCCTGCCACCTGCCGTTAACCATTTCCACGCCCTCACCGATGAGTCCAAAGGATGTTTGAACCGTCATTTCGAGGGTGTAAAATAGATCGGTCCACGCCATGATGAGCTCTGGATTCGGGTTTTTATCGGTCATGAACCACATGTTTTTGATAGCCCTGAATCCAGGATGCAGCCACATCTCAGGCTTGGGACCCCCGGGAACCTGGGGCGGGGGCATCGGCTCGAACTCGGACCGATTCGGGTATTGTTTAATATCCCAGAAATTCCCC
>JABGPX010000646.1:0-3389 GCA_018644745.1 Spirochaetales bacterium | reverse complement strand
AAACGGCCGTCCAGCCGATTGTATTACCATTAGGATTGTCGATTTTGGCATATAAATCCTGGGCGGTTTGTGTCGAGGCCTCCAGATCGATCAAGCCTTCCGAGTAGAGATCCGCGAAGTATTTAACATAGGCTTTGAAGCCGGGATGGAGGCCGGCAAAGGTTACCTTCCCATTTTTTATAACAAAGGGTTCCTTGATAGGAGCGCCAAAGATGCCATAGAAACACGTATCCCGGAGCTGGCTCGTTCTTCCTGAATAGGTGAGAGGTATCTCATCTTTCTTTCCGTTGCCGTTCGGATCGCCGTCGCGAAAAGCTATTAGCACTTGCTTCAGCTCTTCGGTGGTAGTCGGCTTCTCGAGTCCGAGTGCGTCCAGCCATTTGCGATTGATAGCGTAGTTCTGTTCAAGAAAACTGGACTCCTGCATGCGGAAATGCGGCATAGCCGGGAGCTGGCCAGACGGATTGAGCATGTATCCATAGGATCCCGGGTACTCTTTGATAATTGCGTCGAAGTTTGGCGTGTACCCCTGTCCCAGATAGGGGTTAAGGTCACGAATGACGCCTTCGGCCAACAGGCTCCCGATCAATGCCTGCCATCGACCGGTTGAACCGCTTGAATCCGGATAGTCGTCCGACGAGAACAGGATGTTCCTCTTCTCGTCATTCTCGATAGGAACCCATTCGACGTGCACATTGGTTTTTTCTTCCACCATCTGTACCACTGGATTCTCATCAGAGTCGTACGCGATGCTTCCCCCACCGTAAGAAAACGTGAAGGTCTTTTCCAGCGGAAAGACACCGGGTGTGCCGTACTCGCCGGAAGACTCATCTTCCGACCCCCCTGCGCCAAAGACCAAACCGCCTGCAAACATGAGCAAGCAGGCCATCACAAGCACTTGTGTTCGTTTCATTTGAACACTCCTTTAATAAAAATTCGCATCCTGCAACGCAGGAACATTTATGAAATCAAGCTAACCTTTTATCGAGCCGACCATGATTCCGCGCACAAAGTGTTTCTGGATAAAAGGATAGAGCATTAAGAGCGGCGCGACGGCAACCACGATAATGCCGTATTGCAGAAGGTCTCTCAAGTATGTCCTTCGCGCTATTTCTTCAGGTGTCATCCACGAAAGATCGTCGCCGCCGGAGAGGTTCCCGCCGAGGAGTAAAATCCTTCGAAGCACCATTTGTAACGGCTGTTTTTTCATATCGTTGATAAAGAGCAACGCGTCAAAAAACGAGTTCCAGCTCCCAACCACGTTGAATAAAACAATGATGGCGATGACGGCCGGGGAGAGGGGTAATACAATCTGGATGAAGAAACGGGTGTTTGTGCACCCATCCATCTTCGCGGACTCGAGGACTTCATCGGGAACATTCTGAATAAAGAATGTACGGGCGATAATGATGTTGAAAATACTCACCGCCCCCGGGAGCATTAACACAAGCACGTTGTCAACTAAACCCAACTTTCTAATGAGAACATAGTAGGGTATCATCCCGCCGGAGAAATACATGGTGAATACCATGTATAGCATCATAACGTTGCGGCCCTTTAAATCCTTGCGGGAGACGGCGTACGCGGCAGGCAGCGTAAGAACCAGGCTAAACACGGTCAACCCGGAGGCATAGAACAAGGAGTTGCGATATCCGAGCATGATTCGCCTGTCACTGAAAATATATTTATATGCTTCCAAGTTGACACCGCGAGGCCAAAGAACCACATTTCCCAGAGACACATGGGTCGGACTGCTGATAGAAGCTATGATGACAAAGTACACAGGATATGCAACCACGAACAGCAGCAGCGTCAGCAGTGTCACGTTTACCGCATCGAAGATCCTGTCCTGTCGAGTTCTGAAATCTACCATAGCCCCGCCTGTCCATAGAGCTTGGCGATTTTGTTCGCAGTCATCAACAAAATGAAGTTGAGCACAGCTTCCATGAGGCCCACCGCCGCCGCAAAATCGTAAAAAGCGTTCTGGATCCCGGCCTTGTATACATAAGTAGCTACGACTTCCAGCGCCGAGACATTCAATGAATTTTGCATAAGCAGGATCTTTTCAAATCCAACGGTCAGTAGATGTCCGATGCGCATGATAAATAGAATAACGATCGTCGGTCTTATCCAGCTGAGCTCAACGTGCCAGATGATCTGCAATTTGCTCGCGCCATCGCAAAAAGCAGCTTCCTTCGCCTCGATATCTACACTACTCAACGCTGCTACATAGATAATGGCTCCGTATCCGATGTTCTGCCAAATACCCGTCCACACGTACAGTGATTTCGCCCACGCGGTTTCGCCCATGAAATAGATCGCATCTCCCCCGAACGCCTTGATCACCGTATTCACAACCCCGAGTCGTGGACTCAAGAAAATGTACATTATCGCCACTATCACGACTGTAGAGATGAAATGCGGCGCGTAGGTGACCATTTGTACCGTTTTTTTGAATCTATTGCTTCTCAGCTGGTTCATCATCAACGCGAGAATCAGTGGAGCCGGCCAGAGCGCAAGTCTGTAAAAAGCGATACCGAGGGTGTTTCGGATTATGGGCCAAAAATAAGCAGAGTTAAAAAACCGGACAAAATGAGCGAAATTATTCCATTCCGGCGCCGATCTGCCTGAGCGAATCGAGAATCCATCGGTAAAGGCAATACGTACTCCGTAGATCGGCATATACTTGAAAAGGAAGATGTGTACCAACGCGGGAATTACAAAAAGGTACAGCTCCCAGCTTTTGGACAGATATTTGATGAACTCCTTTCCGCGGGAAGAACTCTTCAATTGATTTCCAATTACCATATTGGGTCGGGTCGAAGGATACGGAGAGCCTATATTCTCGCTGGCGGATTTCGGAGAGTTGCCTTTTGATCCTTTGACAGCGGATACATGGTTCTTCATTAACAATGATGATAAGAGAAGGTACTCAACCGACGCAACGTACTTCCGTACCCCCGATTATCTCGAGAAGTACCGGTACGAAGGTACTAGGCGTCCCGGCTATTCCAGAATTATTGAAACAGCTGCCAGCTTCGGAGAGAGACACCCATTTCCCCTCGTGGTAAGATGGCCATTGAGAAGTTGCGAGAGACTGGGAACACGCTGACGCTATTCTGAGGAGAAGACCATGGAAATGAGAACGATTCCGAACACCGCGATAGAGGTGTCCACGATTTGCCTGGGGACCATGACTTTCGGCACACCGGTTGGAGAAGCCGACGCCGTTAAGCTGGTTCATTACGCCCTGGACAGGGGTGTAAACTTTATTGACACGGCAAACATGTACGAAGGTTACGCGCGCCGGTTGGGAAGTGCCGGCGGTATTGCCGAAGAGATCGTTGGAAAGGCGGTCGCCGTGCGGCGTGGAGATTATGTAATCGCCA
>JABGPX010000451.1 GCA_018644745.1 Spirochaetales bacterium | reverse complement strand
CTAATCGGTCATATTGAGAAAGGCCGAAATCGGCTGAAATTGTGCCGGGAGTTCTCATTTTGATCGATAAAAACGCATCCCCACGTATGCTGTCGATATGACTCCTAATCAATGGATCAAAATGAGAACTCCTCTGATGAACAACCGTGTCCTGCTTACAATCACTTCGTTTGCCGCCTTTATGGCGACTGGTGTCGCCAATCCTGTGAACTCCCTTTATTTGGAATTCCTCGGAGCGAGCTTTTCTGCCATTGGGCTCCTTGGAACCGTCACAGCCTTTACGTCAATAATTCTGAGCTTTGTTTGGGGACGGACATCCGATCGAACTGGAAAGCGGAAGGGGATACTGCTAATTGGTCTTCTTGGGCTGGCAGCGTGTAACGGCCTGATATCGATTGTTCCATCGTATCTCTATCTCTTCCCTCTGCGGCTGCTCAGCGGCGCTTTTCTATCTGCTTATGCTACGGCGAGTCTCGCGATGATGGGTGATGAACTCGAGAGCCATGAGTCGACACGGGGGAGAAAAATGGGAACCTTTCGCGGATTGAGCTCTCTCGGCTTTGGTCTGATGGCATTTCTTTCGGGTAGCATCGCCGACCGCTTCTCTCTTCGGATGCCTTTTGTCCTGGCCGCTCTCTTCTATATAGTAGCTTTGGTTTTTGCCGCGGCTGTAAAGGAAGCCGGAACGGAAATGACCGCAAAGCCGAGTGTGGAAAACCCTTTTCGGTCATTGGCCGCGGTAATCCGGTTGTGGAAAAACGAAGGGAGAACTACCGATACAGAAACTGATTCACCTAATCTGCCTCTTTCTCCACTTCTTGTATCAGCGCTGCTCTGGTCGCTGGTTGTCGGTGCGGTCTACGCGGTTTGGGCGAATTACATGGTGAGTGAAATCGGATACACCGCCACTGCCATGAGCAGATTGTGGTCCCTTGCCTCGACTTCCGAGTTTCCGCTGATGATATTGGCAGGCTGGCTCTCGGATAAGATCGGTAGGCTGAAAATGCTAACCATAGGTCTCCTTGCATGGGCTGTCGTCTTTCTTGGATATGTTTTTACGCCCTGGATGCCGTGGATAATATTCATTCAACTCACCCGGGGTTTCGCGTATTCGGCTTTTACCGCGGCTGCGATGACATACGCCGCCGAGGTGCGGTCCCGATCAAAGAGAGGAAGCGTTTCAGGAGCGTATAACGCCGCCGGAGGTATCGGCTCGGTACTCGGCGCTGCCATGGGCGGGATTCAGACCCAGCTGATGGGTTTTCGCGCTATGATCGGAACGAATGCCGGATTAATATTCGCGGCTGCGGTTTATCTATTAAGCGTGATTGTCCGTCGAAAAAAGCGATTGTAGCTGCGCGCCCGATTCGGTTATTCCCATTCCCAATTTGCTACTTCATTGTCCACGTTTGGACTACCCGCTCTCGATCCAGAGCCGCCTTCGGTTTCACCCACGGGATTGAGGAGAGGATACTTCTCTGCAAGATCTGCATCGAGGGCTGTTACTTGCAGGAAAGTCTCCCCGGCTAGTTTCAGATCACCGGATTGGTAGTACGCCGCGGTCAGACTAAGCAGTATTTTCGGGTTATCCGGCTGCCGTGCAGCGGCCCGGAGATAATATTCAACCGCGAGCTCTAACTCCCCTCTTATTGAATGGATGTTTCCTTTGTTCATAATTGCAGGCAAGTATTCCTCTCGGGACAGTATCTGAGAGAATTCGGCCAACGCGTTATCATACATGCCGTATCTCGAATACAGAATACCGAGTCTGTTAGCCAGAGCGGAGTTTTCTTTGTCTTCCGACAGTTCGAGCCGCAGCTTCTCCTCTCGAGGATAAACCTCGGTTTCTCGATGAGCAGCGACCTGGGCCTCATATGCGGTTCGTACCAAATCTGAATCGGGCAATATTACTTCTGCGGAATCGGTGAATCCGACAGGTTCGTATATACTCCATGCTTCCTGGGTTGTGAAGAAATAGGCTTCATTTACTGCGGCATATCTGGAATAGAGTCCCGCGCCGATTTCCCACGCATCAAGAAATCCCGTGTCCAGGGCGGTCGTTTCGACGGGCACCCAGGTCTCATCTCCGATAAAAATGAGGGATTCCGGGCGGCTGAAGATTGCCGCCGCAGCGGAAGGATGCATGTTGATATTGAACGCGGTAAATATGTGACCCGGAACCGTAATAAACGCGGTTTTTATACCAATCGATTCCAGCAGTGCGTTGTAGAGGATAGACAGGTCGTCACAATCTCCTGCACCGTAGTCGAGGGTTTGACGGGGAAATTGGAGGAAGTCGACCGCGCGGTCATCTTTTGAGAAATCCAGATATGGACTGGACGGATCAATAATGTACGTCAGGCCGGAAGCTCTCATGCCTTCAAAAATCTTCATTGCCTGCAGCAGATTTTTGTTCAGAGCGTATCCCGCGGATTCTTCGGATATACCGATTATTCTTTTTGCGTATTTCAGTATTGATGGATCTTTGGGAGTGACGAACGCAGCCGCCTTTCTGTCGTCGTCCCATGTAATAGCATTTCGGTCATGGAGCCTGACTGACCGGATGATCTCACCAGCGTGATTCTGGCCGCCGGATGAGTAGCCTATCTTTACACCGACCGAGAGAGTATCAGCCTCAGATATAGCAAGTACTTTGTTGTTGAGAAGTGCATAAAGCAAAACTTCCACTTCATCGCCAACCGCCAATTCTGCCGGAACGAAACCTGCTTTCGGGTTATCCATATACCGGTCTATGTAGAGTGATATCTCCAATGATTCTATCGGAAGCTCACCCGCATTTTTTACTTCCGCTCCTCCAACGGGAGAGGAATCGTATCTCTTGTAAAAAACAGGAAAAATATCATCAACGGTGAGGTTTGCAACAATGAGATGTGGACCGATCGTCCATTGCTCGTACCTTTTTAGAGATGGATCGACTGGAAGCGCGCGGAAAGGATTTTCAGCAAGGAAAAGATCATAATATATGTCTTCCGTCGGGTGGCGCAGTTTGAAATTCATATAGTTTGAGGAGTACCCATCCGGCGCGGGGATTTTATCCGCGACCACAACAGAGTCCTGCCACTGCTGTTTGAGAGAGCGGGCATATTCACGGGGTATATCGATGTATCCCGACTCGTTCATTACCCGCAAATGGTAACGCCCCGTGTCCGCGGAGTAACTAATCAAACTCTGAAGTGGAATCTCGACCTGCGTCGTCGTCGTCGTTTGCGCCGCCCGGGAAACAAGATATAACTCTTCGGTGTATGTTTGCAGTTCGGATATTGCCAAACCGTTCAATTTGGTCAAGCGTTCAGCATACTCTTCGCTTGTCTCGAACTCGTCTTTAGGCGCGGACAGGCCGGTGTCCACCGAGCGTAACAATTCACGACCTATATCAAAATCCATAATTGATCTCTGCGCACGGGAGTAGGGCAGCCCCATCATCCTGGACAGCGCCATTACCGGGTCGGGCTCCACGCCGGAGAGTCTGCGAAAGATCACCGTGTTCCGATTGCTGCTGCCGGATGCGAATGAAACTCCCGCCGGACTGAAATCAACGGATCGGACATAGTCCTGTTTCCCGGTTACCAGTTCGCTCTGCTGCCACTCACCAGCCTTCATTGTCCAGAACTGAATAATGCCCCGGCCGAAGCCGCCGGCAAATCGCGATCCATCGGGGGTGAATTCGATACACTGTACATATCCGTGATCGATCTCCGATATAACCTGGCCTGACTCGAATAGTCCGTTGTTGGAATTCCAAACCGTAATTTCGTCCCGCATTCCGCTCACGATCTGCTTGCCGTCCGGTGAAAAAGCGAATCCGTAGAGATAACCCGTGTTGCCGTAGTGCTGCTCGGGGGCAAGGTTTTGATGCAGAGAAAATCCTGTTTCCTGATTGAGAAAGAGATCCGCCGTATCATCGTTTCGAATTACCGCCAGATAGTTCGAATGGGGGCTGAAAACGACCTTTAGTATGTTTGATCCTTCGATAGAGATCTCCTGATCTATTTCAAAGCCTTCGGCGGTTCTGTGCCAAATGATTAATTCCCCTTTGTAGGCACCGGATGCCATGAATCGGCCATCGGGGCTTATATCCATGCATACCAGCTGATTTTTGTGGCCGATCAACCTATCAGAAATCTCTAGGTTTTCAAGATCGAGTACTCCAATAGCCTTTTCGGATTCATATTTGAGGAAAATGAGGAAATCCTCTTCTGGTGTAAAATCGATTACGCTTGTGCTGCTGTAATCGTCGCGCCCTCGATGGATGTAGATCTGCCGCAAATCGCTGCTCAGAACTCTCACGTGATTATCTCGGCTTGCAATGGCAACATAGTTGCCGAACGCCGAGTAGGCGATGTCATTTGCCCAGTTATCCAGGGAGACAATTTTGGACTGGACTGCGGAAAAACTATTATCTTCCGCTGAAGCCGCTCCGAAAACGCAGAATATGCCTGCAAGGAACAACGTGATAATTCTTTGGTTTGAGTGTTTCATACGCATAACGCTACCTCTCAATACAGCTACTTTGATATCCGGCACATGCGAAAAACCACTATTAATATGAAACACTTTCAGTCGGCTGAATGAATGTGGCTTTTCGATGTGCACTTCATTCTACTCTACCTTACCCGAGGCTTCAAATATCTCTTTTTCCCTCTCAGGTATCTGGACCACCCGTGCTTCAGGTGTTCCGATCATGTTTTATCATGTTTTATGTTGTTGACAAAGTAATGTTTAGTGACCTATACTGATTCATCCGAAAATTTTCGCAAATGACCATAGTTTTCAATAATTTCCGCAGCAACTTGCTGCATAGTCGGGCCCGCACGGACCTGCATAAATATTTAGCACGTGTTCAATGAACACA
>JABGPX010000486.1 GCA_018644745.1 Spirochaetales bacterium | reverse complement strand
TCTTTTTGTTAAGATCGGTGCTAGCCAAGTACGGTCTCTTCAATTTTACGTACCTGGGATCGATAAAGTTCGGTTATATTCAGCCCGTAGTCAGCGATCAATTGGATTATGTTTCGCGGGTAATCATCATGATCAGGACCGTTTATTCTATCTCCGGCGTCGCCTAATCCAGGCATTATATACGCTGCGTCGTTGAGCACAGGATCCATCCATAGCGTGTACACGGTAACATCTTCTAATGCGCGGACAATCCTCAATGAGCCCTTCAAAGCGGAGATCGCATTAAAAAAACGAATTGAACGGGGCTTTATGCCCTGGCTCCGGAGATAAGTAACAATTGTAACAAGACTTCCTCCGGTGGCATTCATTGGATCGGCGAAAATCAGATCCTTTCCATCGAGCGATTTGATATCGAAAAACGATTTCTCCAGGTTCAGGATGTACTCCATATTATGCTCCTGTTTCGAATCGTCCCTCTTGATACGAAACAGCGCAAAGGGAGTTACATAACCATTCGATGTATATTCTTGGATTTCTTTCGACATGATCATAGAGGGCAGCAGCGCGCCGCGGAGCATTACGCACATAACCGAATCCTGAAAATCTTCGTCTACGTCCGGAATTTTGTGCACCGAATAGTTCTGCACGGGTTTGCTTACCGGCGTGCGGGCTATGATATAGTTTTGCTTGTGCGGCGGCGGCGAGGTAACCGACAGATTGAACAGCAATTCATAGGCCCGTTGAATATAATAGACAAACTCCTGATGCGTGGTTAACGGATCACGCAGCTTGGCTATAAGACGAGAGGCCTCGCCGTGGGTGGATCTTGGTGTTTCGAAAGAATACACATGAATCGATTCCTCGTCTTCGGTAAATTTGCGCATAAGATCGCCCATTTCGGCGTAAAGCTCTATAAGGGATTCTTTTCTGCGGTCTGATTCAATAGAGTCGTTTGCATTTTCCAGCCGGGAGAACAGTGAAAGGGCTCGGTCGTAGTAGCCATTCATTTCTTCAAGACGGCTTTTATCTTCAATTGAGAGATAACCGTCGAGATCAGTCGCCTTTAGGATAATGCCGTTCATTTCAAGCTCCGATGTTACCCGCGTTCGCAAAGCATTGTATTATACTCCTTCGAGTCGGGTCAACGTTGGCTCATCTTCGCTAGCAGTTTAGTTTGTTTTTCTTGACTTTCCTGCTTGCGATTCATATGCTTATGCCAATAATTACAACTCACTTGGGAGAAAAAAATGAAGAAAAAAATCTTAATTATCGCAGTGTTGGTGGCGCTCTTATCAGCACCCGTATTCAGCATTGGAATCGGTGCGGCATTTAGCGCAGGTTTTGTTAGTTTACCGAGCCAGGCAATGCTTTCGCTGAAACTTGACGAGTATCCCGCTGTTTTCGGCGTCGGCGCGTCACTCGGCGCGGATTCTTTTCAGATCGGTGTAACTGCGGACTGGTGGCTGTATCGAACAAACCTGGTCAGCATTTTTGACCTCTATATTGGCCCAGGTCTTTATGCGCAGATAGGCAGCAATTTTGGTTTGGGTATCCGGATTCCCGTAGGTTTGCAGGCATTTGTGCTCGATCCGCTTGAACTATTCCTCGAAATTGCCCCCGCTCTTGGAATATCTTTTGGCGATACCGTGAGTTTCCCCAATTTTGGCGTACAAGGCGGATTAGGTTTTAGATTCTGGTTCTAGAGCTAATTTACACATGAACCGAATATCGACGGGCTAAAACCTGTCGGTATTTTTTTTGGGCACAAAAAAACCGGAGGCGTATGGTGCACTCCGGTAACATCTCCTAGGGGAGTCGAACCCCTGTTGCCGGGATGAAAACCCGGTGTCCTAACCACTAGACGAAGGAGACATGCGAAACAAACTAAATTATTCACGGGGCAGTGTCAATCTTAATGATGATCTCTGCCCGATGAGCCGCGCAGGGATTGAACCTGCGACCCACAGCTTAAAAGGCTGTTGCTCTACCAACTGAGCTAGCGGCCCTTTTGAAAATGTAGCCGGAATGTACCAGCATTAAAACAGAATGTCAATCGGTTATCTGGGGTAATCTCTCGAGGATAGAACTATCAAAATCTAAGCTCTATCCCAATTTGCGCATTATAGATCGGCCTTATTCCTGGCTCAGTCGATAGCTCATTGCCGTACATTGCGATATGAATTCCAACGATACTAAGATCGATACCCAATCCGGCGGCAAAGAGTCCGTCGTTAAAACCCGCCCTTAACATAAGTATTTCGAGCATTCGCAGTTCGGCGCCTAAGCTAGCGTGGAGAATCGGATTCCTGGCGGTCGCAGGATGTGTAAGAAAATCCAGAATATCCGAGTAATCAGCCATAAATGCCAATTCGTTTATAAATTGCCCTATGCGTCCCAAGCGGGGAGAAAACATCAAACCCGCGGTTAAATCTAGCGGTACCAGGCCATAGGAAAGGACCGGTGTGCCTGTTCCATCAATGAAAGAGTTTACCGTCGGATAAGATTGAGACATCGTCGGAGTATAGAGATCCTTACCTACAATTCCAAAAGAGAATACGTCGGAAAATGCGAACCGTATACCTGCGTCAATACCCATTCCCGTAGTAAAAAGAAACGGCTCGTCAGTAACGGTATCGAAGCTGATCGATGTAAACAGATCGGGCAGCTCCAACAGAGTTTTGGTTATCTCAACCTCACCACGCAGAGATCCCTTGAGCAGAAATCCGATATCCAGACTGTTTGTTCCCTCCGCGAGCGGAATACGGAATGCATATCCTCCCGCAAGGGTCACCTGTTCACGGGCTGTACCGGTTATCGTCAAGGGAGATTTACTCGAGAACTCTATGTCGGTTGTATTGAAAAAACCAAACCCTAACCCGCGGCCAAGATATCCAAAGTTTATGGGGCCGAGAAGCTCGACGGCCGCGAACAGGTTCGTTACAAGCGATAACACGGATTCAGAAGCAAGTAATGCCGAGATATCCTGACTCATCCCCTGTATTGCTATTCCTGCTATGTCGAATATGGGCCCGCGAACTCCAACCGTAATCTCGGCGAGACTTATCATCGGCTCGGCAGAGATAAAACCCGCTGGGTTGGCGAATATCGATGAGAGATCATCAGAGCTAGCGGCGTGCACGCCTCCGACCGCGGCGGTTCTTGCCGAGGGCATGCCCACGGCTGCCACTGTACTCTGGGTAAATCCGAACGTATATGCGCCGCAGATGAGCAGCGCGGCGAGACAGATGGTTTTACTTTTTGAGTTCATGGTGGTTCCGTCCTATTACATTCTATAAGCTGAACATTTCGAGCAAATCGGAGGCACCCGCGGCTTCGAGAAAAGCCTCGGCATCCTGCAACTCATCATAGCCGTCATCTACAGCTGTAAGAGTCGCGAGATCCTCAAAACTCCCGGCTTTTTCCGCAGCTCCGGCAAGAAGTGCCGCCGCCGCGATGATGTATTGCGTGTCCGCAATATCGGCATCGGCGGTCGCCGCGTTTTGTACGTGAACCGCACCTTCTGCAATGAGATCGAGATCAAGAAGCTCAAGAAGACCCGTAAGCTCCTCCGTAGCTGCTCCGGTCAAGGAATCCGGATCTTGCAATATAGAGGTAAACACATCCGTAATGCCGGAAGCTCCGAAAGCAAGATCAGCCGCGAGCAGTACAAGATCGGGGTCAGGATCATCATTGTCTGCTAGCAACGCGATAACCGCGACATACGCCTCAGCCATCTCGCTGGTATTGCCGGAACTGAGAGAATCGCGAGCCCGGTTTTCCTGCTGTTCAGCAGGAAGGCTCGCGAGATCTCTTTGAAGAAATGTAAAGGGACTGTAAGTAAAAACGGCCTGGCAGGCACTAAAGGTCAGAAAGCCACCTATCAAAAATGCAAAGATGATTCTTTTCATGTACCTGCCAGTATAACCTCTGTTAGAACCTGAGAGCAACCTCTGCGGTTACGCCCTGGCTCTGCTGGGCTCCAGCAAAACTTCCGAGTTCTCTGCTGAAATACGCCACGTTAAAATCAAGAAATAGGAGATGGATACCCGCTCCGGCGGTAACGTACCCCTGATTGAGTCCCACGCGAGCCTTGATAAATCGAAGGGCCGTGATTTCCGCTCCTAGATGAACAGAGGACCAGAACGAAGGAGCTTCTTCTGCTTCTACAAAAGGCAGGGAATACTGAGCGTGTATTATTGGATCAATCAGATTTGAAAATCCGCCAAGGTCAGGATGAAACGATACACCGAGATGGGCGCTCATCGGGATAACATAACGAACATCATCGGTCACAAGCTCTCCATTCTGGGGCATCGATCCAGCGGAAAGTGCCGCGAGAACCTCGCCCAATGGGCTTATAGAATACTGGAAGGCCGTTCCTCCCAGGTCTCGAATCGCGAGGCTCGCCGAGAGAGATCCTAATTCCGCTATTGCTCCAGCATCGATGGCCAATCCCACACCGTGATAAACATCAAGAGGTATGTCAACATTGCTAAAATCTGCGGACATAAGAGTAATTGCGTCTGCAATACCGAGACCGGGGATTCGAATACGGTACATCGGCCGTACAGAACCACCTACGTGCAGAACTAATCCACCGAGATTTATTGGAACACCAAGGCCGCCGACGAAGCCCAATGTAATATTTGAATCAACAAGGATTCCGAGGGTGTTGGGGCCGTTGGCAAAAATATCCGCCATACCAACCATTCCCAAGCCCAGACTATTGCCTACATAACCCAATCCGGCCGATACCCCGAGACCAAAACCGGGTCCGGTGAGTAGATCGTTCAGTCCCGTAATGCCAGCGGTCGGATCATCAGCCAATGCTGATATCGCGGCGATGGTCGGCTCATCAGGAAAAGCATATAGCCATGGCATC
>JABGPX010000604.1 GCA_018644745.1 Spirochaetales bacterium | reverse complement strand
GAAAGTAGCCTTATTTTCTTCGAGTACCGTCCGAATCTTTCGCTGGTCGCGGATTAAAAAAAAGAATCCAATCATGCTGACTAATATTCCGAGAGGCAAGGCTATTCCTTCGGCGATCTCGGAGGCGCGATTTACGAGAATAATTTCATCAATGGTATCGAGTAAAATGCCAACGTAGTATATCAGGAGTCCGCTGAAAATTAGTATCTGTATTCGGACATTCGAATACAGATGCTGCATGACCAAGAGCAATGCTAGTACAAGAAATGACACTGTGGCCGAACCGAGTGTATCGATCCAGGAAATCTCTTCTTGAAGGGGAAAAGACGTAAGTGTCGGAACAAGTATTGCCGTTGACACCAATAATACAATCAGAAACCTGAGGAGAATGATCCTCATATCGGTATAATACGCCACTTTCACAGAAATTCAAGGTTATTATTCCATAAGGCGTCTCTATTTACTGCTACTTTGATCTGCAGCACATACAAAAAACCCCGATTTTATAAGGGAGACCATGCTGTCTGTAGAACAAAATGTGGGTTTTCGATGTGCTCATTATACTACCCTTGGATAAAAACAATATCCATGCTTTTATATGGCCATGAAGAAATTACGAACGGGCATCATCGGGCAAGGCAGAAGCGGCTGCGATATTCATGCCCATCTTTTAGAACTCCTCCCTAATAAATTTACCATCGCCGCGGTCGCGGATCCTTTAGAAGACCGGCGAAAAGAGGCGGAAGAGCGCTTTGGCTGTACTTCATTTACAGATTTTCGCGAAATGGTGAGCTCTACCAAGCTCGATCTGGTGGTAAATGCTTCTCCGAGTTATCTTCACGTACCGATAACCGCGGAACTTCTCGACGGCGGATATAATGTTCTCTGCGAAAAACCTCTTGCCAGACGGGCCGCGGAGGTTGACGACCTGACCGCGAGGGCCGCCGCATCGGGCGCCCATCTAGCCGTGTATCAGCAATCCAGGTTCGCCCCGTATTTCCTGAAAGTCCGCAAAATAGTTGATTCCGGCATCCTGGGCAGGATTGTAATGATTCGGATAACTTTCAACGGCTTTGCCCGCCGCTGGGATTGGCAGACTCTCCAAAAATTCAATGGCGGGAACCTGCTGAATACCGGACCCCACCCGCTTGATCAGGCGTTGCAGCTATTCGGCACCGCTGAGGAACCTGAAATCTTCTGCCTTATGGATAGAGCCAATACGTTCGGCGACGCCGAAGACCACGTAAAACTTATTCTCTCTGGCAAAAACAGTCCTACCATCGATTTGGAAATATCATCATGTTCAGCCTACCCTTCTCCCACTTACACGGTGTACGGAACCAGGGGCGGACTGCAGGGCACAACGAGCCACCTTGAATGGAAATGCTACAACCAGGTGGAGGCACCGGAACAGAAGCTCATCGAAGATCCGCTTCCAGATAAGCAATACTGCACCGAAGAGCTCAAATGGCATGAGGGAGTCTGGGACATTCCAGCCGAAGAAGCCGATCTCTTTGATACGATGGGTCTGCAATATTATAATGACCTCTACGGCGTATTAACCGAAGGCAAAGAGCCGGTTGTGAAAGTTGAGGAAGTAAGGCGGCAGATCGAGGTAATCGAGGAGTGCCACCGGCAGAACCCGCTTCCCGTATCATAATCCCATAGTCAAGAAATATAGAGGAGTTTCTCATGTTCCGCATCAAGACATTAAACAACATATCATCAGAAGGCCTCGATCGTCTAGAAAAAGGAATATTTGAAGTCGATGATGATACCGTTGAGCCCGACGGAATCCTTTTGCGCAGCTATGATATGCACGGCATTGAGCTTCCGACCTCACTCAAAGCTGTGGCAAGAGCTGGCGCGGGTGTGAACAATATTCCTGTCGACGCATGCTCGAAGAAGGGTATTGTCGTTTTTAATACTCCGGGAGCAAACGCAAATTCGGTAAAGGAACTGGTTCTCGCGGCTATGCTTATCTCATCCCGTAAGGTGATAGACGGCGTTATATGGGCAAAATCTCTGGCAACGGGCGTAGCAGCGCCCGCTGCTGCGCCCGCTGCTGACAACATTCCCGCGGCGGTTGAAAAAGGGAAGAAGCAGTTTATCGGCCCGGAGATTACCGGCAAAACCCTTGGAGTAATAGGACTTGGCGCAGTAGGCGTATTGGTGGCCAATGACGCTGTAAGCATCGGGATGAAAGTGATCGGACACGACCCGTTCATTTCAATAGAGTCAGCTTGGGGCCTTTCCCGGGAAGTCAGGCGCGCATCAGAGGTAGAAGAGCTTCTTTCGGAGTCCGACTATATCTCGCTTCATCTTCCATTAAGCGAGAAAACAAGAAATTTCATCAATATAGATAAGTTCAGGCATCTCAAAAAAGGTGCGCGAATACTCAATTTCGCCAGGGGTCAACTGGTTGATACAAAGGATCTATTGAAAGCGCTTGACGCAGGAATCGTAGAAAGATACGTAACCGACTTCCCTGATGCGGATATGGTCAACCACGAGAAAATAATCCCGATACCTCATCTTGGTGCTTCCACGCCTGAAGCGGAGGAAAACTGCGCGGCGATGGCCGTCGATCAGCTCGCCCGTTACCTGAAAACAGGGAATATCAGCAACTCCGTCAACTTCCCCGCCTGTGACATGGCTCAGAACACTGATATGAGAATAGTCATCGCCAATGAAAATATCCCGAATATGGTAGGTCAGATTACCACAATTCTCGCAGAAGAAAAAATCAACATCGCTGATATGCTCAACCGGCATCTCGGCGATTACGCGTATACTATTATTGATATCGAAGGCGACATGAACGAAGATACAATTACCCGGCTTAAAGGTATCAAAGGGGTGCTCATGGCCCGTAAGATTGAAAGTGCCTGAGTACCGGAGAAGGAAGGTAAAGAATGAAATCTTTTCATAAGCTCATAATTCTGACAATGATTTTAATTGCGGCTCAATATATAACCGCAGATTCGCACCTGGAAAATGGTGTGTACGCCAAAATGGAAACCACAAAAGGAACGATAGTTCTCGTCCTTGAGTATGACAAAGCTCCCCTTACCGTAGCGAACTTTGTTGGCCTCGCGGAAGGAACTATCGAATCGAACCAGGGTGGCAAGCCATTCTACGACGGTTTGATATTTCATCGGGTAATAAACGACTTCATGGTCCAGACAGGTGATCCGCAGGGAACCGGCCGCGGCGGACCGGGATACGCCTTTGCTGATGAGTTCCATCCGGACCTGCGCCACTCGAGCCCGGGCATTCTCTCTATGGCCAACAGCGGGCCGAATAGCAACGGCAGCCAGATATTTATAACCCATGTACCAACCTCCTGGCTCGACGACAAACACGCTGTCTTCGGCCATGTCGTCGAGGGAATGGAGGTGGTTAATGCAATAACTCAGGGCGATAAAATTAACAAAGTAACAATCCTGAGAATTGGCTCGGAGGCCGAAAACTTCATAGTTGATCAGCGATTCTTCGACAAGCAGAAGGGTGGATTGGAGGATCGAGTTGCCGCAATAGCAAAGCAAAAAGTAGACGCCGATATCGCCGCAATTGAATCGCGATGGCCGGGAACCAAAAAGACCCGCAGCGGGATTCGTTACATTATTAGAGAACGCGGCAGCGGTCGGCAAACACCCAATGACAATACCACCGTAACGGTTCATTATACCGGAATGCTGCTCAACGGTACTGTATTTGACAGCACCGAGGGCAAGGATCCACTTCAGTTTCCGGTCGGAGGAGTCATTGAAGGCTGGCAGCAGACTCTCAAAGATATGAAAAAGGGTGAAAAACGGCTTGCGATAATACCGCCGGAACTCGGTTACGGTGCGCGGGGTTATCCGGGTGTTATACCGCCCAACTCTTTTCTGGTTTTCGAGATCGAGTTGATTGACTTCTAGGTAATTGAGTTAAAGTTCCGATTCGAGTTCTTCGTACCCAGCTTCGAGATCCTCGAGATACTTGGAGAGCTCATCGGTTTTCTCTTTCAACAAGCCGAAAGACGAAGTACTGGTGAGCGATTTGCCCTTTACCCGCGCAAGATCGATCTGCAGCTGTTTCATGAGATTGATTGCTGACGTCAGCCGAAGCTCGAGCATTTCTCCGTTATGAGACAGCTCGGTAATCGAGGCGAGCTGCCGGTCGACCTCGAGTATCGAGTTCTCGTATTCCTGTTTCAGCCGTTCGCTCTGCACGTTATCCATTCTATTCTTTAGTTTTGCTCTGTCTCGCTGGAGATCGGTTTTGGGAAGATCCCTCAGAATTGTATTGATATCCGTAGACTTTGCCGCGAGCTGGCGTACTTGCTGGAAATATGTATCGAGTAGGGACCGCATATCGCCTACGCCAGGGTGATCCTTCTCTATTTCCTCGATCTGCCGGAGAATTGTACGGCGAAGAGATGCCGCTTCTTGTACTGCCGCGGGATCTCGAGGATCAGAATCGACTCTGTCAGGTTCGTGCTGCCTGCCGGTTCCCTCAATCCATCCTCGAACTTCTTTTTTCATCTTGCGATTTCTCGGAGCATACGCCGACCAATGAAGAAACACGCCAAACCCAAGCACCGCCGCGGGTATCATAGACCAAGGAAAGAACCCGCCGGTAATAATATCGGTGACAAAGAGAAAGCCCGCAAGACTCGCGGAGGCTGTAAGATGAGCGGCGAAGCCGGTGCGTCTTCTTTGCAGCTTCTGCAGGTACCGGGTCTCTCTAGCGGTCAGATCCGGAAGGGCTTCCATTTCCCGACGCTGCTTCAGCCGCTGAACTACAACATTGAGATGACTCGACAATCCTATTCCCCAGGCAAGAATGGGGTACAAAAACCAAGGATGGCCGAACCCGGTGAGAATCCAGAGGACAAAG
>JABGPX010000697.1 GCA_018644745.1 Spirochaetales bacterium | reverse complement strand
GTGAAAAGGACTTATATCATCCACTTTTTCCCCGGTACCTACAAACGAAACAGGAATTCCAAGCTGCTTGGAAATAGCGAAGACAATTCCGCCCTTCGCCGAGCTGTCGTACTTTGCAAGGAAAATCGAGTCCACTCCGACGGCTTCATGAAAGACTTCAGCTTGCCGAAGACCGTTCTGGCCGGTATTCGCATCAATTACCAGCATTTTATGATACATTCCCGGGCCGATTTTTCGACCAACAATACCGCTGATTTTCTGCAATTCCTGTACCAGAGTCTGCTTGTTATGCATTCTTCCAGCGGTATCCGCGAAAACGAAATCCATTCTCCGTGTTATAGCGCTCTCTAAACTATCATAGATAACCGCGCCTGGATCCGATCCCTGATCCTGGCTAACAACCCGGTAACCAAGCCGCTCCCCGTGTATTTTCAGCTGATCAATTGCTCCCGCTCGAAAGGTATCTCCAGCGCAGAGCAGGATTTTTTCGGTCTGACGAGTGCGCGAGTAATAATCGGCCAATTTCGCCAGAGAGGTCGTCTTTCCAACACCGTTAACACCAAGGATAAGAAAGAAGTTTATATCACCATCCACAAGATTTATTTCCGGAGGAAGAAGTCCTTCGCTCAGATGCCGGGTGAGTAGGCTCCGCAACTCGTCGGTGCCCATTCCTCCCCGTGCCTCCTTCCTGAGAGTGTCCACTGCGTCTATAGCGGTAACCGCACCAAGATCACCTTCTATAAGGACGTCCTCCAGCTCATCAAAAAAATTATCATCAACTCTCCGGGAGGAGAATAGGTTTCTCAGTCGTAGGGATTTACCTGCTTTCTTCATGGGTAGTACTCCGTTAGTATACAGACAGGTCTGCAAGATCGATATATTTAAGAAGCTTGACCACCGCGTCTACAAAAAGAGCCGCGGATATAAATAATCCGCCCACATAACCGCTCAATGCAGCCTGTCTCAGATTGAAGAGCCTCGGCAGTTCGTCGAGATTTCGAATGGATGTTGGAATCGTGGTTTCTGAGTTTAGCGCGGAGGTAAGAGTATTTGTCGTGTCAAAAAGCACAATTGGTATAGGAAGGGAAAATATAAATGCGGCAAAAACCGAATAGAAATCAGCTCTCTCGCTATCCATGAGCGCTCTGCGATCAAGCGCTTCAGGTACTAAACTGATAACAACCTCATCGTCAGAATCCGGAATTACCGGCATGAGAAAGTCCGAGTAACCATCCTTTTTTATTATCCCCTGAATATTTCTCATTGTTGACGGGATCGAGGCGGGAGTGGTTCCATACCATTGAGAAAGCGCATAGAGCTCGGCATAACTTGGGATGGTATCGAGACTCACCATTTCTCCTCGGTCCCTCTCAAGTACTATCTCCTCAGTAATTTCGGTTCCCGCAGCTATATCGATAACCACCTCATATGGCGAAAACCCATGAGCGTCCGCCCATATTGTGTGCTCTCCCGTGTTTATGAGATCGATCGAAACATCACCAATTCCGCGGAATATTCCATCGATATAAATATCCGCGGTTTCCTCAGAGCAAGTCACAAGCAGCCTCGCCCACTCTCTCCCGAGAGCTGTTTCCACAAGTTCATCGAGTATCGGCTGCGAACTCTCAGTTAGTTTCTCTCTTGAGAAGGCGCCTTGAAACGTGGTAATGCCGCCTGTCGCCAGAGAAAACACCGAAACATCGGCAAAAAGATATGTTTCAATTTCCTCAATAAGCCCGAACACAAGCAAATCCAAATCATGAGCGAGTGAATATGAAGCTGCGTCTCCAACAATCGGCGGCAGCAGGAACTGCTCACCCGAGTCGAGCAATTCTATCGGTTTATTCTGCTTGACTATTATTGACCCCAGATCGGCAGAACCGAGCGTCGCCATCGATTCCCGTATTCTCTCGACTGACAGATCCTTGTCTGCAAGTTTTTCCTCGGAGGCTCCCGAAACGAAAGATTTATCTCTCGCCGATACAGCCAGATCTAATTCTTTTTGAAGTTCATCTATCCGTGTTTGTACAATTACCTTCCGGTAGTCTTTGCTCTCCTCGGGAGCATACGTGTGAGAATCGCATCGACTCAATGTCTCAAAAATCATGAGTGGAAAGCTGGAACTAACATAATTGTTCTCAGGAGACAACCCGATCGAGCTGAACTCAGCAATACCGATACGCCAAACATCCCGATCGTCTACGGGAAGTTCGATTTGAGAGAAGGCGGGATACGCACCTAACAAGCATATCCAAACTGAGGCTATTGCGGCTTTTTTAATCATAGATTCTTGCCGCCTTCCTTACCGCCGAGACAACTCGCTCGGGATGGAACGGCTTTACAATGAAATCGCGGGCGCCAAGCTGAATTGCTCTAATAATATATTCCTGCTGCCCGAGGGCTGAGCACATGACCACAACCGCGTCGGGATATCGTCTTCTCAGATTCTTCAGGGCCAGTAGGCCATTCATCACCGGCATAGTAATGTCCATTAGCACAACATCAGGTTTCAGCCGCTGGTACTGCTCAAGGCCTTGCGCACCGTCTGCTGCTTCT
This sequence comes from Spirochaetales bacterium, assembly GCA_018644745.1. The sequence continues at coordinate 2,328 of JABGPX010000697.1, read as the reverse complement.
CCAACCACATCGTGTCCGGCATTTTCGAGAATATCGCGGATGGCTTCCCGCATAAAAGCAAGATCGTCAACAACGAGTACTCTTGCAGCCATTCTCAACCCGACCACTTCAACTTCAGAAAAGACTCGATGAAGCCGTCGATATCACCGTCCATCACAGCTTGAACATTACCGGTTTCATGCCGGCTTCTATGGTCTTTCACCATATTGTATGGATGGAACACGTACGAACGGATCTGATTTCCCCAGGAAATATCTTTTTTTTCCTCAGCATGTTTCTTCTGCTCGGTATCCCGTTCTTCGGTATACCTTTCATACAATCTCGATTTCAGCACCTTCATCGCCATGGCTTTATTCTTGTGCTGGCTTCGCTCGTTTTGGCACTGTACGACAATGCTTGTTTCCAGATGAGTAATACGCACAGCGCTGTCGGTTTTATTTACATGTTGACCTCCCGCGCCTTGTGCGCGGTAGGTATCTATCCGGATCTCTTCGGGTCGAATTTCTACATCAATATCGTCTTCAATTACGGGGGAAACATACACCGAGGCGAACGATGTGTGCCGTCTAGAACTTGAATCGAAAGGAGAAATTCGTACCAGCCGGTGTACACCGGTCTCTCCCCTTGCATAGCCGAATACGAAATCACCGGATATCTGCAATGTCACCGATTTTATTCCGCCTTCAGCTTCCTGCATATCAAGAAAGACCACCTCGTAGCTACGGCGCTCGGCCCATCTGCCGTACATTCGAAGGAGCATATTCACCCAATCGCAGGCCTCCGTACCGCCTGCGCCGGAGTGAATAGTGAGAAACGCGTCATTCTCATCGAATTTTCCGCCTAATAGCTCAATAAGCTTGAGCTGGGAGTAGCGGCCGGAGACGTCCTCGATCTGGCCGCTTATTTCAGGCTCAAGACTCGCATCATTCTCTTCTTTGGCAAGTTGGTAGAGCTCCCGCACATCGGACATATCAGCGCGTAATTTGGACCAGGGCTCATATCGATTTCTGATTTTTTTCAGCCGAGAGAGAACTTTCTCAGCAGATTCGCGATCGTTCCAGAATCCAGGATCTGAGGTTTTTGCTTCAAGCTCATCTATACTCTTTTTAAGGGCATCCGGGTCAAAGATGCCTCCATGTTTCGCGGAATTCGTTTTCCAACCTCTCCAACGCAGGGAGAAGATCCGTTATCATATATCGCTCCTCATTTCATGCTCATGACAGTTTTTCGCCATTTTTTATCCGCAAGCATCGTAACGACAAGTACACCATCAATTGGATACTGATACATCTTGATCTTGTCGTAAAAATCTGTGCGCCTGTCTATATCCCTCTTCAGCCGGGAAAGCAGGGTTTCCTTAATAGAAACCGATTCAAAAACATCTTTGAGCACCTCCGTGAAACCATACTGCTTAACGAGATCGTAAACCTCAGCTCGATGTTTTTCACTTATTAAATCGCACGCTATGGCAACAAACACCGCTACAGTGTAAGAGTATCACTTTTCAATGTCAAACCCACAGGATACCGATGATTTTTGCATGAGAACCTATGGACTTGGAGGGAAAGCGCCGACTATTATAGTAATGATGAAATATCTCCTCATCCTTTTTCTATTATTAGCTAGTTTTTCCGGTATTTTTGCCCAGGACGCCCCGATGGCTCCTTTTGTATCCCGATTAACGGCACAAAGCGGAGTAACAGGCGTCTTACTCATGTGGCAAGATAATGAGGATTCTCCAGGTCCTTATTATGTTTACGGTCATTCAAAAGCGATGACCGATGACAACCTGGAAGAGGCCCGACTGATTGCAGCCGTGGAAGCAGGTGTAGAACAGTATTTAGATAACCCAACCACCGAGGGACCTCACTACTACGCGGTATTTGCCGGCGACGGAGCCGGAGGTTTCCATCGTGTTTTTGTCCCATATCGAAATAAGACAACTAGAGGGCTCCGGGTAACAATTAAGGATACGCCGGAAGTCGTGATAGTCGAAATAACGGAGCTGACCGGAACGGTTTCAGATGAAACCATTACACTTTCCTTTACCGCGTCTGCTGGCGAAGAGATTGTTATATATCGCAGCACCGAACCTATCCTCTCGCAAAGCGATTTAATAGAAGCTGTGCTAATCGATTCGATAAAATATACGGGATCTGACTATGCCGACAAGCCTCTTCCCGGGGTTCCCTACTACTACGGGGTGTTTTACGATGAGAAACTGCGGACCGGTCAGGCTGTCTTTGATACCAGCAATGTATTGGCGTCGCCTGTCGAAATCATGATAGAAAGTGTCGAGTTGGAAGCACCTGTTAATTTTACCAGCAG
>JABGPX010000380.1 GCA_018644745.1 Spirochaetales bacterium | reverse complement strand
GGATGGAAGTACTGGAATTCACCGCTCTGAGAATGCGGTAAAAATTGGCATCCGCGGGATCGACCTGAAAAATGTCGGTGAGCGCGAAAATGCCGATATCCCGAGCCGATGCCCAGGCTGCGAGTGCCGCAAAGGGCTCCCCGAAACGGAGAGCGGCGAAGAGTCCGCTCGTGCCGGCTCGCGCGAGATTTGAGAGAATTGTCCGATCGCCGGACAAAACCATCAGGCCCGTCCAGCCCCGCAGGCACAGATCCTCAACGGGATCGTAGCGACCGCCGCCGGCGCGGGGGAGAACCGAGTCAAGGCCTGTAATCTCCTGGTATTTCCCGAAACGTGCGGGATCCTCAGATTCCTGATCCCTCAAAGTCACACCGGTTATTATTTCGTTCGCCCGGGCAAACCCCTGTGGGCTGAGGCAGAGCAGTACGAGGTCGAGTCCGGGGACGCTGACCCCGGTCAGCGGCTTCAAGCCGAGATAGACAGCTTCCCGCAGCAGCTCAGGGAGGCCCGCGAAGCCTCCCCGGTCGATCAAACAGACCGATGAATAGCCCAATTCGGACGCCTTTGCGCAAAGGTCCCCCGGCGACCGGCATCCGTCGAGAAACGAGAAATGAGTTCGTATGAAGAGAGGTGCAGCGCCATGCATAATACTTAACGCATGTGTAGCATTAATACGTGCGAGCGACTACCCGTTGACGTACGAAGGGGTTAGGTTATCCCTCTTGCCTCGACCTGTCTGAATAGATGTATCATCCGCGCAAACGCGGAATTCTCCTTCTTGAGTTCCTTGGAGCCTCTCGTTATCTTGCACAGGCTTAGGCCAAGCATATCGGAGATCTTCCTTTGGCTCACACCTTGGTCAATGAGCTTCACCAGCTCCCATCGGGCGGCGATGGTTGCCTGCTCGTTCGGGGTGAGGATGCTGTATAAAAAATCCTCGATGAGATCCGGGTCATCGGCGTTCCCCAGGGTCGTGGACATCTCCCGCAAAGCTCTGGTCTGCTGTTCGTTTAACGGTTCCATGTTGTTCCTTAGAGATAGAGTATCTCGAAGCTGACTTCAGCTCCTTTTTTCAGCAAGGCGTTTACACCGCAGTATTTTTCCTGCGATAGCTCCACCGCCGTCTTTACTTTGTCCTTATCCAGGTTATCACTTTCTTTGAACTCATATATTAGATGGATTCGGTCATACTGTTTAGGATGTTCTTCAGTCAGATTTGCATCGACCCGCATATTAAAAAAAACCGGCTCGATCTTCATTTTGCGCAGTACGTAAATTACGTCCATGCCGGTGCAGCCGGCGAGAGCCGAGAGAATCAGGGGCTTGGGTCGGGGGCCTCGATCCTCACCACCGACACTTTCATCCGCATCTACAATAAATTTATGCCCTGTTACCTCGGTTTCGAAGGCCATATTCTCGAGCCAGGTACAAGAAATGCTATGTGTCATGATATCTCCCCGTTGTTCTGTACAGATAATATATATATTCTTTATATAGAAGGTGAAGGGGAAAGCCAATGATTCCGAAAGCTCTTGCCCTTCTTGTCAGCAAGGATAAAATACAGTACAAGTTTTCTATGGTAAATGATTCGGCCGCCTCCCTTAACCTCGACAGCCCGTCTATTTTCATCGGCATACAGGGTAATGGTATCATTAGCTTTGGTTCCGGTCAGCCGGATCTCCCACCGCCGAAAGAAGCAGTAGAGGGACTCAATATTCGTCAGGACTTACGCTACGGACTCATTCAAGGTGAAACCCCTCTCAGAGAAGCTCTGGCGGCGGAGTATCCTACATCGACGGCGGAAAACTTTGTAATCACCAACGGAGCCTCCGAGGCTTTGGACCTGATATTCCGATCTTTCGGCAGCGGCAAAGTACTACTCCCCAGACCGTACTATTATTCATATCCCGCGATCGTAAAGCTTTCGGGAATGGAACCGGTCTACACGAATCTACGGAATGGCCGTATCGATCTTGATGATTTCCGGGACAAAGTAAAAGATTGCCGGATTGTGCTGATCAATTCACCTTCAAATCCGACGGGCAGAATCGAGACTATCGAAACCCTCAAAGAAATTGAAAAAATCACCAAAGAACTGGGCATTTATGTCGTTTCGGATGAAGTATACAAGGATCTTATCTACGAGAGAGAGAATTACATCATAAGCGGCCGAAATGTAATAACGGTGAATTCATTCTCGAAGACGTACGCGATGTGCGGAGTTCGGGTAGGCTATCTCTGGAGCCCTCATAAAGATCTGATCGATAGGATTATCGAGATTAAAACGCATACTTCTATGAATACCAATCTTGTTGGGCAGGATATGGCGCTGCGCGCAATGAATGTTCCCCGTTCTTATATTGATGAGCAGTTGGAAGTATGGCTTTCAAGGCGAAATATGATCTACGAGGGATTGAAAAATCTTGATCTCGACCTCTGGAAACCTGAAGGAGCATTTTATGTTCTTCCAAAAATCGAAATGCCCCGGAAGTTCGTAACTCTGCTCTACAATAAATACAAAGTCATCAGCTATCTCGGCGAATGGTTCGGTGCGCCTGATCGAGTACGATTGAGCTATGCGCTGGAGAGTAGTGAAATCGAAGTGGGACTCGGCAAAATCGCGGCCTGCCTGAAGGAAATAAGGCCATGAGCAGAAAAGTGCGGGTTGGCATACTCTTCGGAGGCAGATCCGCGGAACATGAAGTTTCTTTGCAATCGGCTCGTAGCGTACTCAACTCGATCGACCGCACCCGTTTTGAGCCGGTACTCATTGGAATAGACCGGTCGGGAAGATGGTACCTCCAAGGGAAATCCCTGGAATCTGACGAGGGAAGCACGCTTCCGAATCTCAGCAGCGGCGGACCTGAAGTGGCTCTCTATCAGAAAGACACAGGGGGGGCACTGGTCGCACCGGAATCCGGCGGGGATCTGGGAGATCTTGATATTGTTTTTCCAGTACTTCACGGTCCCTACGGGGAAGATGGAACAGTGCAAGGTTTGCTGAAACTGGCGAACATTCCATTTGTCGGTGCCGATGTTCTGGGCTCAGCAATAGGAATGGACAAAGATGTAATGAAGAGATTACTCCGGGACGCGGATATTCCGATCGCGGCCTTTAGAGTGCTGAGAAACCAATCTGATCTTCTCTTACAGGCGCAGAATGCAATCAAGGACTTAAGATTACCGGCATTTGTCAAACCCGCAAACCTCGGCAGTTCGGTCGGAGTAGAAAAAGTCAGCACCTTGGAAGAGGCTACAGCTGCGGCGAAAAATGCATTCAGATATGACACAAAAGTATTAGTTGAAGAATGCATTGATGGTCGAGAGATCGAATGTGCGGTACTTGGAACATCGGATCCTCTGGCATCAATTCCCGGTGAAATCAAGCCGCTGAAGGATTTTTACTCATACAATGCAAAATACCTCGATGAACACGGGGCGGAATTGATTATTCCAGCGCCGCTTGATCCGGATGTAATCGCGAGAGTAAGAAATACGGCGATAAAAACCTTCGAAATCCTCTGCTGTTCCGGAATGGCCCGGGTCGATATGTTTCTTACCCCCAAAAACCAAATTGTAGTAAATGAGATCAATACGATTCCAGGATTCACCAAAATCAGCATGTATCCGAAACTTTGGGAGGCAACCGGCATCGGATACACAAATCTCATAAGCAGACTTATCGACCTTGGCTTCGAACGGTACGAAGCGGAGAAAAATCTGTTGAATTCACAGGAGTAGCAGCTGAGTATGGAATATGTAGTTTTGTCACCAGCCGACGCGGATCGTCTTCTTGAGTTTTATCAAACTCTGTCTGCAGCAGTAGTGGACACCTACCAGCCATTTCCTGAAGTGTCGTTGGCAACAATGAATGATCATCTTGCCGGAGCAGCCGCCGGCAAGCATATCAGTATGGCAGTAGAAGAAGCGGGCAGGATATGGGGCCATTCTTTTATCATGAATATCAATGAGGAACATCCGGTTTTCGGTATCGGCATATCAGATAGCCATCAAAACGAGGGATTGGGACGAGGGCTCATGACAAGAATAATTGAGCATGGTGATGGTCTTAAGTCGATATCACTCACTGTGTTAAAATATAACACCCGCGCGCTAACACTCTACAAAAGCTTCAATTTCAAAATTGTCTCCGACCACACCTTCCGAGAAGCAAATGACAGCCATTTTATGATTCGAACAGGAGGCACTGATTCGGAGGACCGGTTATCCTTATGAGTAAACGAGACTCGCTGCTTCTAGCTGCAGGGATTGCCTGCACAGCATTCTCAGTATATCAATTAATGGCGCTTGGATTAGCGAGTTTTTATACCCTCTTCTCAATCGGCATGACTCTCATTCTCACCTGCCTTAGCAACTCGCTATCAAAAAAACGACTCTTCAACTCATGGCCGATATTGCATCTCAGTGTCTTCTGTCTTCTTTTGCTCGCTGTATCAGTAGGCATTGATCACATTGGAATGCGTGTCGGCTATTGGGAATACCCGCATTATGATAGCTCCGATCAATTCAGAAAATACCTATTCGAGTGGGGTGTTGCACTCTTTTATCATTTTGCCGCATTGCTGGTTGGGCGAGAGCTTTTTCGAAAGGCCGGTTTTAGCAACAAATGGTCATTTGTACTTTCACTTCTGATTGTAGTGACCATAGCGGGATTTATCACAGAATCTTTGAACCTGGTAGTATACTCCTGGAGAATTACCAGGATGCCGGTAACAAACTATAGAATTGGAAAATATTTCCTGGTTTTCCAAACGATTGGATATTGGCTCATGGCCTTAATCCCCTTTGGTATCTACCGGTTTGTGGAATACCTGGTCGAGAAAAGTCGCGTGGAGAACCGGGAAAGCAGCGCTTCGCCGTGGTAAATTCAATTTAGTTGGAGGTGCTATGCTG
>JABGPX010000201.1 GCA_018644745.1 Spirochaetales bacterium | reverse complement strand
CTAAGCAAAACCCTGATAATACTCACCACAGTAATTGTATCTTCGTCGATTGTAATTATACCAGTTATGGGAGCGCAGCCGAATTACCTGCTCTTTTATGTGTTTTTGATAATTACCACCTTCGCGTTTGCCGCCCTCGGGCTGCTCGTGGCCAGTTTCTTTGATACCATATCCAAGGCCTTTGGCTCTATGTATGGGATAATGATCGCGTTGATGATTCCGGCGTTCTCGTACTATATACCGAGCTTTGATCCGGTTTGGCTAAGGTTCTTTCCAACATATACTATGCTGCAGGGATTTAAAGAAATAATCATGGAAAATGGTGATGTAGGATACATCCTGATGTTTTCAGCAGTTTTTCTGGCCGGCGGTATTGGGCTGTTTGCTTTGGCGAACATGAAGTTCAAGAAGACGCTGACGGTATAAGGGGATATGAAATGATAAAGAAACTTTTGATAATATTCCGGAGAGACTTGAAGTCTTCAATGCGCGATGCAATGGCTACGTACATTATCGTAGTTCCAGTAATTCTGGCTATAGTTATAACACTCTTCGCGCCGGGGTTGAATGATACGACGGTAAATATCGCGATGCTCAAAAGCGATAAAACGGACCACATAGAATACATGCAAGGATTCGCGAAGGTGGAGCTCTTCAGTGATATGAATGAGCTTGAGCGCAGGGTCAACAGGCGCGATGATATGGCGGCGATAGTGCCGAGAGGCGACGGCTATGAGATCCTCCTGCAGGGCAATGAGAGCGAGGTAATAGAGCTTTATACAGTTATGTTAAATTCCCTTTATGAGCTCGGAACTTCAAAGGAAGACACCACAGCCACGATGTTGTCCTTCGGAAGGACCGTTCCGCCGCTAAAGTCAAAACTGGTGAACATGCTGATATCTATGACTATTATGCTGGCGGGCATGCTTATAGCGATCAGCATTGTGCAGGAAAAAACAGATAATACTATCAACGCACTGAATGTTACCCCCATATCTCAAACCGGTTTTGTAATAGGAAAGAGCATAATGGGCGGGGTGGTGGCGATGATCGGGATAATCGCCGGATTACTCATTACCGGCTTCTACAACATAAACTGGTTCATGATAATCCTGGTCGGGCTGACCTCATTGATACTCACCATTGTCATAGGATTTGTACAGGGACTTGCGAGCGATGATGTCATAGAAGCCGCCGCCAACGTAAAAATGATTCTGCTGCCGATTGCCGGTTCGATTGCCGGATACGAGTTTCTGTCTGACAAGTGGCAGTGGACCATGTTTTGGAGCCCTTTCTACTGGGCCTACAAGGCTAACAATATGATTCTTTCAAGAACTGCCGATTGGGGAACTGTTCTTTTATGCACGGCATTGGTATTTGCATTGTCTATGGCTATGTATTTTATTTCATTACCAAAAATCCGTAAGGGCTTGAGCTGATTTAGGGTGTAGATTACAATTTTGTAAAATAAATACGAGGAGAAAATGATGGGAATAGGTTATTTGTTAGGCGGAATCGCATGCGTATTATACGCGGTACTTGTTGGCTATTTCGGCGGGATTAAAAAGGCTCCGGGACTGCTAAAAATTGTAAAAATGAAGCTCAACAAGAATATGAGCGACGAAACGGCCGCGAAAGTCTGCATGGTGGCAAGCGTTGTTGTGCTGGCCGGTGGAATCTTCCTGTTTGTTTTTGGTGCGGTAAAAGGCGCGTAAGAAAACCAATAATCTCGTACGTTGAGTCGAAATGGCTGCCTTGATTAACACCGGGGCAGCTTTTTTTTGCGCTGGAACAAGGACAAAGATATCACTACCATGGGTAGTCAATATGGAAGATAATGCAGTTACTACGGTTCCGGTTTCCTGTAATAAAGATTGCGGAGGCGGCTGTGCGCTGCTTGCCCACGTAGAAAATGGCACGGTAGCCAGGATCAGCAATAATCCAGCAATAAATGACCCGATGGCCACCGGATGCGCCCGCGGGTTTCACATGCACAAGTCAGTGCACTCTCCTGAGCGGCTTACTACCCCGCTTGTTCAACGGGGAGAACGAGGAACAGATAATTTTGAGAAGATTAAATGGGACGAAGCCCTGAGCATCGTCGCGGAAAAACTCACCGAAATTATAAACGGTTCAGGCGCCGAATCGATTTTTCGATTGGGCGGCACCGGCGCATGCCAGGGACATGTTCACAACACCGGTTCTCTCACCAAGCGTTTCTTGAGTTTCCTTGGCAAATATACCGATCAGACCGGAAGCTATAGTGTCCAGGCCACCGCGTTTGTCCGGGAACTGATGTTCGGCACCCGAAATGTGGGAATGGATCCTGCTACAATTGAAAACACAAAACTCATTCTGCTTTGGGGAGCGAATATTTCGGATACCCGCTTCGGCAGCTCTCTGGAGAATTGGATTCTGAAGAAGAAGAAAGACGGGATTCCGGTGATCGTAATCGATCCCAGACGGTCTCGAAGTGCCGATCGTCTGGCCACAGATTGGCTCCCAATTTACCCAGGCACCGATTCGGCGATGATGGCGGCGGTTCTTTACACTCTTATAATAGAAGAAAGAATAATTCGCGAATATATCGACTCGTACTCCGTCGGCTTTTCAGAACTGGAGGAGTACGTGCGGGGAGATGTCGACGGTATACCAAAGTCACCAGCCTGGGCATCAAAAATTTGCGGTATATCTGATTCGGAGATTATCAGGCTAACGCATCTATTCTCAAGCGCGAAGCCTGCGGCGCTGATTCCAGGAGTGTCGATTCAGCGAACTCTCGGCGGCGAAGAAACAACCAGGTTTGCCGTAGCGCTGCAGCTTGCGGCAGGAAACATCGGCATCCCTGGCGGCTCACCGGGCTGTAACATTTGGGGCCGCCTTCCGGTTCCAGTGTGCGGCTCCTTGGGAGAACCCGCAGAAGCGAAGGCCCACTATGTGCAGGCGTACTCCTGGCCCGACGCGATATTAGAAGGCAAAACCGGCGGGTATCCAACCGACATTCGAGGGATTTACAATGTGGGAGGAAACTATCTTAGTCAGGGAAGCGACATCCGGAAGAATATCAGGGCTTTCCAGGCCGTGGACTTCTCCGTCTGCCACGATCAATTTATGACTCCAACGGCTGGATATTGCGACATTATCCTTCCGGTTACATCTTTTCTCGAACGGCAGGATATCATTTCTCCTATTTCGAATAATCTCCTCTTTTCGAGCAAGGCTATCGAGCCGCTGGAGGGATGCCGCGACGATTATGACATCTTCTGCGCGCTGGCGAAGAAAATGGGGTTCTATGATTCATTCTCGGAAAACCGCACTTCAGATGAGTGGGTGGATTTTCTTATACGCGAGTCTGCCGTAAACGAGGAGGCAGAGTTTAAAAGGTCCGGTGTCTTTGACGGAAAAGAGCATAATAGAATTGGTCTTCAGCCCTTTATCCTGAATCCGGACGAGAATCCCCTGCATACGCCAAGCGGAAAAATAGAAATCGCTTCAGATCATCTGGCGGCAGCAGGTCTGAGCAGAGCCCCGAGCTGCAGAATCACAGTGCCGCCTGCGGAATTCCCACTGAGGATGGTAACTCCCCATTCCCGATATAGAATCAACTCAACCAACGGCAACATAAAGTGGTTTCTGGACCGAGAGGAGCAGGTTCTCATGATCAATCCTGAAGTCGCGAGGAAGCGGGGCATTTCGGATGGTCAGAAAGTCGCGATCTATAATGAATTCGGCGAAATCCATATTAAAGCAGCTGTATCAGGAAGCATGATGCCCGGAGTAACCTGCCTTCCCCAGGGGGCCTGGCCAGTTTTTGCCGACAACGCCACGGAAACCTCGGGGTCTCCCAACATGGTTACCTCAACCATTCCGACAGAACCAAGCAAAGGCTCAAGAACCCATTCGGTTTTCATTGAGATCTCGGCAGTGTAAATTGATAGTCCGGCTTTGCCGGACCATCAAAACATAATTACTTATACGCAGAAATTCTCAGAAAGATATTTGAAACTTGCTCTTAGTGATTTGAACGGATCGTCAAAAAGAAAGTTTGAATCCTGTTCAACGACGTACCACTTGCAGCCGGAAGCTTTCGCTGCTTTTAGAATCGGTTCCCATGTTAGATTTCCGGAACCTATTTCTTTGAATACCCGGTTGGCTTTTTCATCAACCCCGTAATCTTTGAGATGAAGGAGTGGAAGTCTCTTTTTCATCATCTTAATCCACGCTACGATGTCGCCGCCGCCTGCCTGTACCCAGTGGGTATCGAGTTCGGATTTGAGATTCGCAGGATCGGTCAATTCATAAATCAGCTCAAGCACCGTTTTATCTTTAATTTTTCTGAACTCAATATGATGATTATGATATGCGAGAATAAGGCCGGCCTTGTTGAAGACCGCGCCTGATTTATCGAGTTTTTTTGCAAACGCTTTTACAGACGCAAGGGTCGAAAAATCTATACCGGAGGGATGCGGATAGACCGTTGATGAGATTCCCATATCCTGCAGAGTATCAACGACTTTACTCGGTTTGTTCAGGATATCGTCACTAGATCCATGGGTGCTGCAAGCTACCAGCCCTTCTCCATCAAGCATCTTCTTGAGTTCTTCATTCTTTATCGGTCCGAGGCCGGCCAGCTCAACCGCCTCGTATCCCATTTTTTTCACTTTCTTCAGCGACGTCTTGATATCAGCCGGCTTTTTGAGGAAGTCACGAACAGTATACATCTGCGCCGCAATCTGACTTTTCTTGATAATCACATATTACTCCTATTTGATTTATCCAGCGGTGAATACCGACTGAGATTGCCATCATATACATGACCCCGGAATTGCACAAGGCAGAGGGAAAGGTACGGTATTAAAGCGCGCGAACTATCAGCAAAATACTGGAAATTCCGAGAAGAATCCGCACAATTCT
>JABGPX010000692.1 GCA_018644745.1 Spirochaetales bacterium | reverse complement strand
GGTGCCTGTCAGCCCGGATACCTTTTGTAACCAGCTGTCGGCTATTTCATCATCAACAAAAGACCGATCATCCTCGAGGGGATATTCTTTTCCTATCTTCTCACTCTTGCTGATACCAAGAGGATGGTAAGGCAGCAGATCTATCTGTTTGATGCTCGAGTATCTATTTGCTATCTCAGCAATCGCCTGCAGATGTCCATCGTCTGTGTTTGAGTTTGGCACCATGGGGCATCTGAGATGAATCTCGGTTCCTTCGGCATCTAGAAGCTCTAAATTGGAAAGTATAAGCTCGTTTCCCTTGCCGATCAGCCGGGTATGAGTCTCCATTCCTGTGGCCTTGTAGTCAAATAGAAAAAGATCGACCAAGGGGATAAACTGCCTGAGGTGTTCCGGTTTGCCATGGCCGCTGGTTTCCACGCATGTGTGGAGTCCGGCGCGTTTCGCTTCCTCGAGAAGAGCAAGAGTAAAAGAGAACTGAGCAAGAGGTTCGCCGCCGGAGACGGTCATTCCGCCGCCGGAGGTTTCATAAAACGGCAAATCCTTCATTACTTCCGCAAGAACCTCCTCAACCCGCATGTCCCTGCCCACAATCTCGAGAGCTTGGGCATAACATTCTGTGGTACACAGGCCGCAGCGGGTGCATGATTCACGGTTGAATACATGGACATCTCCTTCCATGACATGGCATCCCTCAGGGCACACTCTGAAACAGTAACCGCAGCCGATGCATTTTTCCGGAAGAAAGGAAATCTCGACGCCGAAATCTTTACTCTCCGGGTTGTGACACCACGCGCAATCGAGGGAACATCCCTTGAGAAATACGGTGGTTCGAATTCCCGGTCCATCATGAATCGAAAATTTTTGTATATCAAAGACCAGACCGGTCCTGTTGTTATTATCCATGCGAGCAATAATACCGGCATCAGGAAGGCCATGCAATCCATTGTCACGCGCATTTTCTTGATTTAGCCGTTTCCTTCTATTAGATTAGGGGAGAATGCATAAACACCGGATCGGAACCAAAAAGGTTCTCTTAATCATACTCGGTTTCCTCTCCCTTTCGCTCGGGATAGTCGGCATTTTTCTTCCGTTGCTGCCGACAACAGTTTTCCTTCTTATCAGCGCGTGGTGCTGGGCCCGCAGTTCAGAGCGGTTCTATAAATGGCTCATGAACAACCGCTGGTTGGGATCATATATTCGCAACTATAGCGAAGGAAAAGGCATTACCGCCAGGCAGAAAATCTTCACTTTTACGTTGCTTTGGGTAGGAATCGGCGCGACCGCAATTTTCGCCGTTTCAGCTCTCTGGCTGAAGCTTGTGCTTTTCGGGATAGCCTGCGGCGTGACCATTCATCTGGGTATGTTAAGAACCCTTCCGGGTAAGCAGGTACCGGAAAGCGAGGGCGAGGGTTGAAATCAATTCTGGTAATTTGCATTCATAACAGCGCAAGGAGCCAGATGGCGGAGGAATATCTCAGGAGCGCCTGCGGTAACTGCTTTCGCGTCGAAAGCGCCGGAATCGAACCGGGTACCCTTAATCCGCTGGTTGTGCAAGTGCTCCAGGAAGACGGCATAGATATAAGCGGTAAAGGTACAAGAAGCGTGTTTGATCTGCATAGGCAGGGCCGATGGTTCGATTATGTAATCGCAGTTTGCGGCAAAGAGGCCGAAGAACGGTGTCCGATTTTTCCCGGGACCGCAGAGCGGCTCCACTGGCCTTTTGATGATCCTTCTGCGGCCAAAGGTACGATAGAAGAGCGAATCGTCGAGACGCGGCGAGTTCGTGACTTGATAAAACAGAAAGTAAAAGAGTTCTGCTCCACCTACTGCTCAGAATCAACATAGCTGCGCCCTCTAATACTTTTCAACCAGGGGTTGAGCGGAACAACCATTGCGTTATTGTACTGTAAGCGAACATACCTCACAATAAAGACAGCAATCGCGGAGGGCATAAAAAGTGTTTTTGGAAGAATTGGGTGAACGAATAAAAGCCGCAAGATTGGCGAGGAGATTCACGCAAACGGATCTGGCAAATGCACTTCAGGTTAGTCCCCAGGCCGTATCGAAATGGGAGAGAGGTGAAAACGCCCCGGATATCGCGCTCATTCCTAATTTGGCAATTCTACTGGGCGTCAGCACCGACCGTTTGCTGGGAACCTATATTCAGAACGACAAAATCATCGAAGCCACCGTCTGCTTTAGCGATATAGCCAACTTCACCAAACGTGCGGAGGGGCTCGCCGCTGAGGACCTGGCTAATATTATAAACGCTCACTACTATCAGAGTACGGAGATAGTGCTCCGGTACGACGGAATTCCCGCAAAATATATCGGAGACGCTTTTCTCTACTTCTTTTCGGGACCTGAACACTCCCTTCGCGCGGTGAAAGCAGCGGTCCATTCAAAAAGAGTTCTATCGGAGAACGTCAGCATCGGTATGCATTCAGGCCCCATATACTTGGGCAAACTCGGTCATCCCGATTATGCCCAGACGGATATTATGGGCGACACAGTGAACTTGGCCTCGCGGACCGAAGCATGGGCGGGGAAAACCGAAAGCAGGGTCGGTGCCACAGAATCCGTGGTGACTGGACTCGAAGATTATCTGGTGTTCGGCAAAATAGAAGAAAAGGCGGTGAAAGGCAGGGAAGCGATTTGCAAAGTGCATGAAATTAGAGGTTTGAAAGAAAACTAGAAAACGGAACCGGGCCATTGTGCTCTGCACAAAGCCCGGTTCCGCGGGAACCGCTCGACTGCTACGAAAGGCGGTAGAGTAGGAGGAGATCTCCAAGGGTCTTATACAGATCTACCGCCGATGTATACAGTTTTATTTGTGAAGAATAGAGAGAGAGTTCGGCAGTTTCCAATTCAATAGCTGTCCGCTCTCCGTATGTAAATAGCAGCTCGGCCTCACTGAACTGAACCTGGGCGTTTTCATAGTCATTCAAGCTTATCTCGAGAGCTTCCCTGGCGATCGAAATACTCTGATCGAGCATTCTAAGGTCTAGTTCCAGGTTAGCCTGCTCCAGGTCGAGATCCAATTTCTTGTCTTCAATCGCTATAACCAGGTCATCCCGCTCATCGGTCTGCAACTGGTTGGGCGACAGAGTAATCGAAACCGTAGAGCCCGCGCGAAAATCAAAATAGTTTATGTTTGCCGAAATTGACAGGTTCGGCTCGAACACCGGCGTGTCGTCCAACTGCTGTTTCAGCGCCTCGAGCTCAATAGCTCGATTCAACAGATTAACCGTCGACGGATTACCGAGAACCGCCTCCTCCAATTGAGACTCCCTGCCGGTTATCATAAGAAGCACGTCGTCAGTAGTAAGCTCAGCGATCAGGATATCGCCGAATTCCGCTCCGAGCATTTGATAGATATTCCGCTGAAGCGAAAGAAGCGACTTCTGACTGTCGTATACTTTCTGCCGTGCGCTCCCAAGAGCCGATCTGGCATTTTCGAGTTCGGTATAAGTTATATCGTCAAGCTCATATCTCTTCTTCGCCACTTCATAGGTCAGTTCTTCAAGTTCGAAAGCTTTCTCCGCTGAAACTAAATTCATCTGGCCCCGGATGAGATCAAGAGCTGCCTCTTCGGCATTCATGGGAATAGTGTTCTGCAGATTACCGAGTTGAACCTCGGCTTTGCGATATGCCTCCCACTCCTTGTATTTAGACGTATTTCCGGCAAAGGGATTATAGGTTATCCTTGCGGTACCCGAAGCATCGGAATCATCAAGAATGTTTTTCTTCAGACTTGCCGAAAAACTCACCTGAGGAATTATTGGCACCGAAATACTCCCATCCAGAGATAAGCCGTGCTGAGACGGAGCATCCGGGTTGTAGTTATAACCGCTGGATATTGAAAAACTGGAGTTCTCCAGAGTGAAAACCTCCTGCACCGCCTCCAGAGCGCCCTCGACACTATCGGTAGCAGACACGATATCCCGGCTGTGCTTTTCGGCAAATGCCGCGACATCATCTACAGTCATCAAAGTTTGTGCTGCTGCACCGGCGGAAAAACCAATAAGCAGCACAGCCGCAAACAGGGAAAGACGCTTCATGTCAGCCCTCCCTTATCGCGTCGGCGATTCCGACATTGAGTACGCTGAAAACCGGAAAAACCCCGAAAATACCGCCGATTAATACCGCAGAACCTGAACCGATAAGCACCGATTGCCAGGTAATAACTCCGCCAATATCCGCGGCGTTTACTCCGGAAAAAATAGGCAGTATAAGATCGGTGAGCGGTCCGGAAAGGATAAAAGCGAGGGCGATGCCGATGGCAGCGCTCAGCAAGCTTACAACCGTCGACCGAGCGAAAAACTCGCGTATAATAACTTGCCTCGATGCGCCGAGGGCGCGCTCGAGGGCGATCTCTCTTGTCCGGCCAAGGGCCTCAACAAGCATTATGCTGAGAATGCCGATGGAAGCCGCGGCAAGCAGGATAAAGCCCAGCAGATTCACTACGAGAGAAAAGGTCGTAATAGTTCCTCTCATTTCAGCTAAATACTCCGATGACCCCGAAGGGCTGCCTTCCCAGATCTCCAGAACAAAATCATCGCCGTAATTTCGGGTAAGGACCTCTCTCAATTGGGCCTCTGCTGTCTCAAAGGTGACGCCTTTTACAAGGATAACCCCGCGGCCCATTGAGAACTGAGCAAATCGTGCCGCTTGAGCAGCATTAATTAATCCTCCGAATGAGGAGGTAAATGGCACTACAGCGTCCGCAACTCCAAAGGACTGTCGACGCAGCTCGCTCACCTCTTCATACACTCCGGCGATTTCAAACGGAGCACTGAATCCCTGCAATCTTCTACGAATATTCTGGTTCTGACCCTCCGGAAGCTCTATGGTCGGCGGCTGCAGTATCTGACCGACCGCCGCTGACGGCGAACCATAGAGGATCTCAGCGAGGCT
>JABGPX010000540.1 GCA_018644745.1 Spirochaetales bacterium | reverse complement strand
CTGTAGTAACAAAACGGACTGTAAATTTGTTTTTTTTGTAGTATAATTCCTTTGAAGAACTACTTCAGGAGTCCGGGGGGACCAAATGAAAAGCATGAAAAAATGGCTCTTTTTCTTGATTATTTTTAGCGTCGCTGCAACAAGCGTATTCGCGAGAGGAAATACGGAAATTCCTCAAACTCAGTTTGAAACCTCCGGTGCTCAGTATATTTCTCCAAATGCCGATGGAGTGCAGGAAGAGGCAACAATCAGGTTTGAAGTTACGGTATATGTCAAAAGTGATGAAGGATATGTGCCTGAATATGGAATTACCCTTTCCGCCCCCGATGGAACGATTATCAGGCAGGTAGTTGTAACAGAAGAATCCGACCTGGGGTGGTTTCTCCGCATTTTCAGATCATTTCAGGCATTTACTCTGGCAAAGACTATAGAATGGGACGGCCGCGATGAAAACGGAGACCCTGTTGCCGACGGCGAGTACGCCGCCGCGATGTGGGTTGTCGCAGGTTCCGATCAGCGGCAGGATATAGAACTTGACTCCTTTTTTGTCGATACTAATGCGCCGGAAGTTACCGTTTCCAATCCGAGCCCGTCGATTTTTTCACCGAACGGCGACGGGAATATTGATGAATTGGACATCTCCCAGGAAAACGGCAGCTCCGAGGACTTGTGGCTCGGGACATTTACCGATGCGTCGGGGACCGCCGTAAAAACATATAGGTGGACAAACGAAGCACCGGAAGATATTTCCTGGGATGGTACGGACGATGGCGGCGCGCTAGCGAAAGACGGAATATTCGGTTACAGTCTCACCTCCACCGACCGAGCTGGAAACTCATTTTCCTATTCCTTCGATACAATAGAACTCAATACCGTCGATACACCTCTTACGGTGAGTTTAGCCAATCAATTTCTGTCACCCAATGGAGACGGGGCTCAGGACACGGTTCTCATAAGCCTCGCCCAGAATGTGGAAGAAGATATTGTTGAGTGGCGAGTGGTAGTTGATGATGGAGCCGGAACTGTCGTGAGAACTTTTGGAGGAAGCTCAAATCCTCCTAAGGACATCGTATTCGACGGCATGAACGACGCCGGACAGCCGATCGCCGAGGGAGATTATCGTGTGCTTTACACTTTGTTGTATGAGAACGGCAATAATCCCGGCGCGGCTCAGACCTTTCTGGTCGATGTATCTGATCCGGTAATTTCCATCGCCTATGATTCTGAGTTTATTTCACCGAATGGCGACGGCCGTAAAGACGAGATAGAAGTTTCTTTTAAATCGAATGAAATAGTTACCTGGACCGGCACATTCTCCGACTCATCGGGCAAAACAGTTATGTCGACTAATTCCGGGCAAACGACCTCTCTCGTTGTATGGCGGGGCACCGATCTCTCGGGCAACATGCTTGGCGAGGGAGTTTACACAGCAGTAGCCTCTTTCACCGACCGGGCGGGTAATGTATACACCACTCCCAAAGGCAGCTTTGTAATAGATCTCACCGCTCCTCAAGTAACTTTCGATGTAGATAAAACCTATTTCTCGCCTGACGGAGACGGAATTAAAGATACTGTAACCGCGAGGTTTACCTCCAACGAACCGGTTCGAGGGCTCCTATCGATCAGCGATACCGCGGGTCGAGATATGGGCACCCTCGGCGGCTACGGGCGAGCTGTGCAGCCGATTGAGGGTTCTTTTGATTACACATGGGGCGGAATTTCCGGTTCGGGACTCTATATTCCTGATGGTGCTTATGTCGTCTCGAGCACGTATGAAGACCGGGCAGGTAATCGGCTGGAACTACCAGACGTAGATCTCGTTGTCGATACCAGACAGGCAGCCGTGAGAATCTCTGCCCCCAAAGGCTTTTCTCCCAACGGCGATAGTGTTCAGGATACTCTTGCCGTCGATGTGGACGCAGCGTTTTACGATACCGTAGAATCATGGCAAATATCATATGTTGATGCGGCCGGCAAGGTTGTACAGCAGGAAGAGGGCAGCGGATCACTTCCCTCGAAACTCATTTGGAACGGGGGAATGCAATTTGCATCCGATATAATGGCCTCGGAAGGTCGTTATACTGCGAAGCTCAACGTTGTTTATCAAAAAGGTGATTCGATCGATGCTTCCAGCCAGACCATATTTGTTGATGTAACTCCCCCTGCCGTCGCTTTGCAGGCGACCGCGGATCCTTTTGCCAAAACCAGCGAAAGCTCGATGGAGGGAGATATTTACGTAACCCTTCAGATCGAAGACGCCCATGATGTTAGCGATTGGACTCTCGATGTGGTTTCCCCGGGTAATGAGATCGTGAGAAGTTTTGCCGGTACCGGCGACCTGGAAGACCAGGTGGTTTGGAAAAAAGAAGGCGAGCGGGTTACCCGTGTACCGATTGCCGATATGGTAACTTTGCGGGTTCTGGTAACAGATGAGGTCGGGAATCAGACCATATTTGAGCAGCCAGTGCCTCTCGATCTTCTTGTGGTCAGAAGAGACGGCAAGCTCTACTTGCTTGTTCCCAATGTCATTTTTGGCGCGTATCAGCACGCCTTGGACTCACGAGGCAGCGAAATGCTGGCAAGCAATTTGGCATCGATTGGGCGAGTAAAAGCGATCTTTGATAAGTATACGAACTACGACCTGGCCCTCGAAGGTCACGCTCTGAACATCTACCGAGGCGACGCAAAAAAAGAGGCGGATGAGGAAGAAGTACTCGTACCTCTTACGGAACGACGCGCGGCGACGGTTGAACAGGCGCTTGTGGATCTGGGAATGGATGACCGGCGGATCGAGACCGCTGCTTTTGGCGGCACTCAGCCCATCGTAGATGTATTGGACAAGGAAGTTCGATGGAAGAACCGACGTGTTGAATTCATTATGGTAGAAAAATAGGCCGTCGAGAAACCATAGAGAACCCGGGCATTGCGCCCGGGTTCTCTATGGTGCCGCCCTTACTCCTCCCTTCGGCAGAGCAGACCGATCCATTCTCCTTTGGGATCAAAGGCTGTGCCCGCTAGGTCTCCGAAGCTTCCTCTCACTGAGAATTTATGCTCGATCAGCACTTCTTCGACGGACTCGAGAGTATAGTGATGGTGCCATACATTATATTTCTTAAACGATGACTCTGAAGTAAGAATGATATACTGATTTACAAAAGTGTCGTGTTTCGGATACACGAAGCTTTGCTCCAGAACCAGGTGCGGTTCCGGATGCCAAAACCCATCATTAATCTGGGCGTACCAGTCGTTATCGATGCGATGGTTTTTTTCATACGCGCCGGTGAACACATCCAATATGAAGAAACCGCCGGGGTTGAGGACTTTTCGAAGCTTCCAGAGGAGCAGGTCACGATCTTCATACGAAAGCGTGCAGAAATCTCCAAATATCATGGTTACGACGTCGAATCCTGTCGGCAGCGTGGAGGTTACATAGTCGTCGTGAATGTATGAAATAATATCGCCGTGTTCCCGCGCCTGCTCTTTGGCGTAATTGATTGATACGCTTGAATAGTCAATGCCGGTAACATCGAAGCCATTGCGGCTGAACTCCGCAGCATATAGTCCCGGGCCGCATCCAAGATCGAGGAGTCTCCGCCCCGCGCCTCCTCCAATCTGTTCCGAAATCCACCCGGCAGATCGAAGTATCGTAACGGGCCTCCGGCTCGCGTCATCGGTTTCAGGGTCGAGATGGGCGTGAAGGATGTGTTTTGCGATATATGGTTCGATCCAGAATGTACCTTTTGATTTCTCGAAAAGCTGAGGTTTGGCGGCATTTTCGAAGAGGGCTTTCAGATTATTTTTATTCAGGTTCATTCTTTTTCCTTGTTATAAATTTTGCGGATATTGGTACCATCCAAATACCGAAGCAGAGAATTGCGAGAAACAGGGGAAGCCAATCTCCGCGCCGGGAATAAAATGTAGGCCTGCGATCAACCAGCGAAACCTCGGCGATGAGATAGCCTTCTTCATAGAGAGGGAGACTGCCCAGGCGCCGGCCCGAGCTGTCGATGCTGCAAGTTACTCCTGACGCCGATGCGCGCAGGAGAGGTTTCCTGTTTTCTACCGATCGGAAAATTGATGTAGCGTAGTGCTGTCTTGCTTCGACTTCGGAGAGTGACCAGTAGTCGTTTGAGATGTTTATAATAACTTCAGCGCCTGCATTTACAAAGCGCCGCACATCGTTGGGGAAGCCGTCTTCGAAGCAGATGGGAGTGGAAAAGGCAAACTTCGGATGCTGGAAAACCACTTTCTTGGTGCCGGGCTCCCAAAGATACACATCAAACTCGAGAAGCAGCGCATGAAAGCCGGGCAATTCTTCCTTGAAGGGGAAATACTCGGTAAATGGTACGAGGTGGATCTTCCGGTATGTTTCCTGTCTATAACCCTTCGAGTCAAAGAGCACCCCGGCGTTATATTCATATCGCTCATCTTCGCCGTCCTCGCCTTTTACTATTTCATAATCATCATTTCCAGTGAGAAGCCATGTTCCGAGCTGCGCCTGGTAGTCAAGAAACTCGCGAACCAGCCGGGCATACGGGTATCTCTCCGGACTCAACGCGCCCCAGCGCCTTATGTTCGGAACAAATGCTGTCTCAGACCAGACCACAAGATCCGGTTCCGCTTTCATAGCCCGATCCGTTAGACTCCTGAGGATTCTCAGGCCTTCGCTGTAGTCGTTTTTTCTTGGATCAGTATTTTGTTGAATCAGCGCTATCTTGACTGTATTACCCTCATCCCTCCGGCTCCTCTCCGCTCCAATACTTAAAACACCTCCGATGATTACAAATGTGTAAATGCCTGCATATACCATGGCGGGAAGAAATTGCTTGAATCCGATTTTTTCTCCCTCGCTTTTCGAAAGAATATTTATCACAACCCAGGCCAACACACAGTTGGCGTAAAGCACGATCAACGAGACTCCA
>JABGPX010000349.1 GCA_018644745.1 Spirochaetales bacterium | reverse complement strand
GGTGGACGCCGAGGGTGTGCATCCCGAACATGTGGGGAACCTGCCCACGGCTTTCACCGGTATGATCAATATCCAGCACTCAATTCAAAAACTGCTGGTCCAGGCTTTTCAGGAAAAGTCAAAGAAAAAGCTGTTACAGGCGCTTCTTATCGATCCGGTGGTGGTATCAGCCTATGCGGCCGAGAAGGTTCTTGAAACGATGGTCGATCTGCAGCGCGAGTACCTGCCCGATTTCTGTGGTGATTAGTATCCGGCGTTTTCCGGGAAGGGGAACGGGCGGGTATAATAAATAAGTAGCCTTAAGGAGGCGAATATGAAAAGAGTTGGTTTTTTGTTTTTATCGGTTTTTGTCGCGTTCTCCCTTTTTGCGGGAGGCACAGACGAGAAATCCGGAGCGGCGGCCGCGGACGGCGGTGGTAATGAATCACCGGTCCTGGCGGCCAAGGTTGCGTCCGGCAGCATTCCCGCGCTGAGCGAGAGGCTTCCTGATGTGCCGTTTGTCGCCACGGTCGCCGAATCTATTGGTACATACGGTGGCACCATGCGTCTTGTCTCCAATGAGGTGTCGAGACTGGGGGACGGACGAAACGGCGTAACCGTAGCGTCCCTTACAAAGGCGGATATCGACACCGCTACAACAATTCCCCACCTGGCGAAGGAGTTCTACTGGGAAGGAAGCAAAACCCTGGTTTTTGTACTTCGTGAGGGAACCAAGTGGTCCGATGGTGAACCGCTAACTACCGAAACGGTGAGTTTCTGGTGGAATGACTTTGCAATGAATGAAGAACTGCGGCCTTCCGGACCGCCAGTCGATTATGTTACTCCGGGCGGTACCATGGAAGTGGAGATAGTAGATGACTACACCTTCAAGCTGAAATTCAAAGATCCAAAACCGCTTATCCTCGAAACACTTGCAAAGAGAAGTGAGTATCAGGCTGATTTCCCGCTCATGCCGGTTCATTACCTGAAGAAGTATCATAAAAAATACGCCGAGGCGGCCGAACTGGCTGAGATGGTTTCGGCAGGCGGATTCGAGGACTGGACCCAGCTCTTTAATTCAAAGCTGGAGTCTTATTGGGATACCCGGTCCGAACCAAACCTGGGCGCACCGAGTCTCCACTCGTTTGTGCTTACGGAAATCGGCCCTAATTACATCAAACTCGAAAGAAATCCCTATTACTGGAAGGTTGATGAAGCGGGGAATCAATTACCCTATATTGACGACATACACATCCAGATAGTCGGCAAAGAGCTGTACCATGGAAAGGTCGCCGCGGGAGAAGCTGACTTTGCCGCACGGCGTACCGATCTGAAGGAATTGGCACTCTACAAGAGCGGAGAGGTAAGCGGCAAATACCGCGTACTCCTCTGGAATGCTGTTGGAGACGGAGACTATATGGTCCTTCTTAACTTCAACTCCCCCAACGCGGCCAACCAGGAGCTTATTCAGAATCTCAAGTTCCGGCAGGCGCTCTCCATAGCCATCGACCGGGAAGACTTTAACAACGTGATAAACACGGGGTTAGCTCTTACTCAACAGATGACCCTGCTGCCGACATCGAGATTCTACAAAGATGAGTATGCGGAAAGCTGGGCTCAATACGACGTGAGCAAAGCAAACAAGATGCTCGATGAAATGGGTTTGAAGTGGGACTCTTCTCATGAGTTCCGAATAGGACCGGATGGGAAGAAGATCTCTTTTCTCCTCGAGGAAGGCGGTGAGCGCCCTATAGAAGCCGCTGAACTTCTCGCCGAGTACTGGAAGGCAGTCGGGATTGACATGGATATCAAGCTTATCGACCGGACGCTTTTTCACCTGCATATGGAGAATAACGAAGGGCTGGATGTTCATATAACGAAATACGGCATGATGGACGGTGCGTTTATAGAGCGCCCGGATATGTTTCTCCCCGTCGAGGACGGCGGCACTGATACCTGGGCAACCCTGTGGGCCCGTTGGAGGCAGAATACCTATGAAGGTGCCTCTCACGAGGTCTATGAGAAACCGCCGGAAGAGGTAATTAGAATTATCGATGCATGGGAAGAGCTCAAGTATGAGGTCGACGAAGCCAAAGTTAAACAGCTTGCCGATACTATCCTGAAATCCCAGTCTGACAACCTCTGGACTCTCGGCATTACTACCGGCGGCGTAAAGCCGGTTATCGCAAGCAACAGGCTGAGAAACGTACTGGAAAAAGGAACCTACACGTATGACTTCCTCCAGTACGCTCAATACTCAAACGCCGATACCTGGTTCATCAGCGAGTAGGATCTATTTGGGCTGACTACTGAGTATTATTACATGGGGCCCGGTCAATCCGTTGCGCCGGGCTTCATGTTTTTGTAAACTTGGTAAATCCGCACATCCTGGGGAAAGAACGAGTGGTAAAATACATTCTGCGAAGGTTCGCTTACATGCTCATCATGCTTCTCCTCGTCAGTTTCGTGGCGTTCTTTCTCGTGCAGCTGCCGCCGGGTGATTACGTTACAACGTACATAAATGACAAAGTTAACGACGGTGAAAAGGTTTCCCTTGCGGAGGTTGAGGCGCTTCGGGCAATGTACGGCCTCGACAGATCGTTCCTGTATCAATACTGGAAATGGATCGGGAATATTATGCAGGGAGAGCTTGGTAGATCTTTCGGTTACGGGCGGCCTGTAAAAGACTTGCTAAGCGAAAGGCTTGGGCTGACGGTGATGATATCTATCGCGACGCTGATATTTACCTATCTGCTGGCGGTTCCTATCGGCATCTATTCGGCCACTCATCAGTACTCATACGGAGATTACACGGCGTCATTCCTGGGCTTTATAGGCATGGCGACCCCGAACTTCATTTTAGCTCTTATTCTGATGCTGATTTTTAACAAGCTTTTTGGTCTGAGTATTGGAGGATTGTTCTCTCAGGAGTTCCAGGGCGCGGCGTGGAGCTTTGCCAAGCTGTGGGATCTGATCAAACACCTGCCGATTCCGATAGTGGTAATCGGCACCGCGGGAACCGCGTCGGTTATTCGCACGCTGCGTGCAACCCTTCTAGATGAACTGAGAAAGCAATATGTAATTACCGCCCGCGCGAAGGGGGTGGAGGAACGAAAACTGGTTTTCAAATACCCGGTGCGAATCGCAATAAACCCGATGGTCAGCAGTATGTCCGGAATTTTGGTCGGAATAGTGTCAGGATCTACGATAACCGCGACGGTGCTGAATCTGCCGACCATGGGACCGCTGCTTCTGGATTCGCTTCTCAAGCAGGATGTGTACCTCTCCGGGGCAATTATTTTGTTTCAGTGCGTAATGGTGTTTCTCGGCACATTCTTATCGGATATGCTGTTAATCGCCGTAGATCCCAGAATTAAGTATGACAAATAGCTTATGAAAACAAAGAAAAAAGATCTTACCGCAGCAGAGACCTACTACATGGCGACCCAATGGCAGCTGATGCGCAGGAAGTTTCTTAAGCATAAACTTGCGCGGTTCAGCGGCGTGCTTCTCATCCTTCTCTATACCGGCGGCTTGTTCTGTGGATTTGTCTCTCCGTACTATAAACTTTCGCGGCACGATAAGCTGTACATGGCACCGCAGAAAATCCATTGGAAGGATGAAACCGGTTTTCACCTGTTCAAACCTTTTGTCTACGGCTCGGAAAAGGCGCTTGATGAGGAGACATATACCTGGGTGTACGTTGAGGATACCGAGAAAAAATACCCGGTAGGATTTTTTGTCCGTGGGGATGCATATAAGTTCTGGGGTCTTTTCAGAACCGATGTTCATCTCTTTGGGGTCAATCTAACTGGAACCGACGGCCTTGGAACCCTTCATCTTCTCGGTACCGATAATCTAGGCAGGGATGTTCTCTCGAGGATTATCTATGCCTCCCGAATATCACTCTCTATTGGGCTGATTGGTGTTTTTCTCAGCTTTATACTCGGTGTGTCTCTGGGAGGCTTGGCTGGATACTTCGGCGGAAGGGTCGATATGGCTATTTCCCGGGTTATCGAGTTTCTCCAGTCGCTGCCCACTATACCGTTATGGATGGCTATGGCCGCGGCACTTCCTCCACACTGGTCTTCTATTGCCGTCTACGCTGGAATTACAGTTATCCTGTCCATCGTCGGGTGGACCGGGCTTGCGCGTGTGGTGAGAGGGAAATTCCTTGAACTGCGTGAAGAGGACTTTATTATGGCTGCGAAAGCGTCGGGTGCCGGAACGTTTACGATTATTCGACGGCATATGGTTCCTTCTTTTCTCAGCTACCTTATCGTCAGTCTTACGCTTTCGATACCCGGAATGATTCTCGGCGAAACCGGGCTAAGCTATCTCGGGCTGGGGCTTAGAGCGCCGATTGTCAGCTGGGGAACGCTGCTTCAGCAGGCTCAAAACTTCAGCGTCGTCGCACTCTATCCATGGCTCATGATACCCGCGCTGTTTGTGATTCTTGCCGTACTGGCCTTCAACTTTCTCGGCGACGGCCTTCGAGATGCGGCGGACCCGTATAAATAACATAAGGATTATCCGGTGAATGCAGACACCTTACTACAGATAGATAATCTCAAGATACAATTCAAGCTGGAGGAAGGTATCCTCAAGGCGGTAGACGGGCTCGATCTGACAATTCCAAAAAGATCCACCGTCGGGCTAATTGGCGAATCCGGGTGCGGGAAGAGCGTAACCGCCCAGGCAATCATGAGAATTCTCACCGCTCCCGGGAAAATAGCGGCCGGGTCGATTCTCTTAAATCAGAAGGATCAGGGGGAAGTTGACCTTACCTCGTTTCCATCCAACAGCCAAGAGATACGGGCTATCCGGGGCAAGGACATTTCAATGATTTTTCAGGAACCGATGACAAGCCTGTCTCCGGTACATACTATTGGCCAGCAGATAACTGAAGCGCTTTTTCTGCATCGGACATCCGATAAGATAAAAGC
>JABGPX010000732.1 GCA_018644745.1 Spirochaetales bacterium | reverse complement strand
ATCGTCAACACTCGGTTTGTGGTTTGCTGATATCCATATTTTTCCATTGATGCGGATCTCCTCCGGATCCGCCCTCATTGCCCGCGCCGATACTTTTGTTTCCCCGGATAATTCCTTCAATCGCGACTCGTTCCACTTCCTGCCCTTTGTGATTTCCTGGGCAAGAATCATCCGCGCTCCCCTCAGAGCATGTACTACTGTTGAATGGTCCTGGTTTCTCTGCTCGAGGAATGTTTCACTTGATGTCCGGGTTGCATAGTCCCCGAGAATGTATTCAATAACATCCAAAGTCACGGATTTTCCGTTGGCGCCGCCTCCATATACGAATATAAAGATTTGCTCCTCAGTGCTCCCTGAAAGTGTATATCCGCACAGTTTCTGGAAGTATCCTATGAGCTCTAAATCATCTTGAAAGCATGTAGATAAATGTTTATCCCATTCCGGCGCGGTCGCCGTTTTATCGAAGAGTACCGGGGATATCTTCGTGAGTAGTAGCTCCGGCGTATGCCGCCGGGCGACAAGGTGACCCAGGTCAAGAACGCCGTCGGCAGTATTGAAGAGATCATCAAAAGTATCGAATGCATCCGGCTTGATAGGGCAATCTGACTGCGCCAGCTTTATGATTGCTGTTATTTTGCTGTTTGACTCACACCTACGAGCTCCGTCGGTTAGTCTTCGCCGTTCGGCATCGTCGCTCGTTTCCGCTGCCTGTTTCAAAATCGACCGAACCAGGTCTTTTGCCAAGGAAGGTATAATTCCCTCGTCATCCTTCCGCCACCTGGTGGTGTCATACGCAATCCATGATTGCCATGGATGACAGAAAAGTATCTTCCCCCGGTTCCTTGCGGCAAATTCCGCGGCCATCGCCATGTCAGTAAACCGCAAGCTGTCGCCTGCCTCATATTTCAATACACTATCCGCGAGACTTTCAATTTCGACGTCAGCGAGGGGTTGAGCGCATCTTGAGGCATTGTCTTGATGCAGTTTTTCAACGATAGCATCCCGCGACAGCCCTAGGGCCCGGTAGCGGGAAGCGAGTCGAAAAAGTGTATCGTTGCGCTCGCCTGGTTGAATCGAGCCGGAGGTTTCTATCTTTGTTTTTGGTTTTGCCGTATGTTTCCGGATCGCTTCAAGCAACCAGTCCGGAGCCGTCGCAATGGGGTTGTCATCGATAACCCGGTATTCCCGACCGTCGCTGTATAAGCTGCCCGGCAATGTTGCGCATTGCCTATTCCCGATGACTTCAACACCTGGCAAGAGATCCGGGATTTTTGTGAAATCAAGAGATTCATCCCATTTAAAATAGAGATGCTGGCCGCCGGAGCCTGTACGAACCGTCAGGGTTTTTACACGATCATCCTCGTAGCCATTTACAAAGTCTTTCCACGACTCTATCCCGGGCTGATTATTCTTCACATCGATATCGATTACAAAAATATCTGATTGCTTTCCACACAGCGCCGCCCAATTCGCCGTTGGGAACCTTTCGCCCCATTCATTAAGCTGTTCGGTTTCTGTCGTCGCGAGGTTTGGCCAATCTTTGATTAGTGGTTTCTTGTTTTTCCCTTGCGGGAAGATACTTATATGTTGCTCAATGAACTGTTTTGCGTTTTTTATCTGAGTCGGATTCAACACTCCCTCCCCAATGTGTATGTTGTGTTAAATCACCGGGAGGGGTATCATAGAAATGGTTATCAACCCGCTCCCGGAGCGTCGACCGCGTAAGAATTGCCGTTCCTACGCGGTCGTTATTTTTTCTACTGACTGAGCCCGCAGCCATTCAGAGATAGCTGCCGGATCAAATCTGATTGTCGATGCAATTCGAATATGTGGTATCTCATTTTGCTTCGTAAGTCGATATATCAACTTCGGCGAAACGGACATTTCGTCGGCAATTTCAGCGACTGTTAAGAGTTTCATTTAATCAGCCTCTGAGCTGTCTGTGTCTTTGTTCCAAAAGCTCCCATTTTCCTTATCACGTTTTAGATATCCTATAATCTCGTCAAAATCTTCTTTGCTGGCTTTGCCATCATGGTACATTGTCAACCACGAATACGCTTGAAACTGCTGCGCGGTTTCGCGGAAATCAACCGGTAACAAGCCGCTTTCAAAGGCATCGCCGAGCTCTTTTTTTCGCGTTGCGTCCTTCCGCTCTTTTCGTTTCCTTTCAATTGCCTCAAGATGCAAATCGATCCCTGTTTCATCAAGAATTTGCTGGTGTATCTCCCTGAGCTTAAGCCGCGCCGTTACTTCATCCGACTTTGATATTCTTCCCTTTTCGATCGTTTCAATTTTTTCGCGGTCGCCGTCGAAATACGGGATCTTGGCTTGTGTTTGCCAAAACGCAAGTCTGGTTTCCCCTGGAGGAGTGGGATAATAACCGTATTTCTCATACGCCTCTACAAGGGCAACCTTCACAAAATCAGTAGCGGTCACGCCGTATCTGGTAGCCGCGGAGAATATGGATTCCCGGAATCCTTTCCCAATTAGAATTGTCAATCTCTCAAGGTCTTCTCTGTTCATGCTTCACCTCTACCTAAGATTATAATCGATTACAATCGTTACGCTCGTGTTCACAATATCATGCACCCTGATACATATTCAAGCAAATTCTAAAAATTTTTTCAAAATTACTTCGATTGCATAGTGCTATAACATGGGCGGGGAGATGAATTCAGCTGTTACGTTTCTGTTACGTTTTTTTTATGACACGGCATCTGTACCGGTAATTGTGCAGGCATTAAAAAAGCTAACTACCTATATTATAAGTAGTTAGCTACATGCAGCAGAAAGGACTTGAACCTTCACAGGATTGCTCCCACTAGCCCCTCAAGCTAGCGTGTCTACCAATTCCACCACTGCTGCGATCGAAAGGAAAAGTACACTGGCGGGCTGAAAATGTCAATATCGAATTGGCCGAAAACACTTCATGTAATTAGTAGCATGCCGGATAACTCTTTATGAGGTAGCGGTTTCCACGTTAGAAAAGCTTGTGTTCGGCGATTAGTGTTACGAGCCGATCGACATTAATAGGTTTGGGCAATATCTCATCAAAGTCGGAATTTGCGATACCGAATCCTGCCAGGTATTCACGATTTATCGAGGTAACAAGGAAGATGGGGATTTCGGGGTGCTTTTCCTTTAGGGTACGGGCACCCTTTAGTCCGTACTCGGTATCTTCCGGAAAAACCAGGTCAAGGAGTATAAGTTCAGGATCCTCATCTTTTATTAAATCCAGGGCACTCTCGATGGAATCTGCGCTAAAGATCGCGTAACCCATGTTGGTGAGCAGAGCGCCCTCTATTTCGAGTATATCCTCGTCATCGTCGATCAGCAGGATTTTTGTTTGAGACATTTCCCTCCTCATAACTGCACTGTCCGGCAGGTCAGGTTACTGCTGCAGAAGTTTCTTAACCTTGGCAATAAGCTCGGGAAAGGCGGGAGGTTTTTCGAGAAAATCCTGAACCGGCATCCATTCATCGTCGATATCAGCAGCAGAGAAATCCATGGGAAGCTCCTGGTTAACCGCCGTAAGGAGTATCACAGGAAGCTTTTTGGTTTTTTCGTTCGTCCGCAGCTCTCTTGCCAGGTCAAAACCGCCGGCAGGATTTTCGGGAAACATGACATCCAGGACAAGAAGATCGGGAGGGTCGCCGAAAAGAGCCTGCCGGGCGTCGTCCAGAGTTTCTCTAGTCTCTACCTCATATCCTTCAGATGATAGAACCGAAGCCAGGCCCGCGGCGAGTTCCACATCATCGTCTACCAGGAGAATTTTGTTCATTTCTCACCTCCAATTGTTTTCCTGTAATCTTTAGGCACGGTAACGATAAACAAGGTGCCTTTATTCAGCTCAGTTTGAACGGTCAATTCTAAATGCATTTTCTGTGCAATTATTTTTACTATCGCAAGTCCGAGTCCTGTCGACTGACGGTTGAATTTCGATGCCTCTTTGGTGCGAAAATATTCGTTGAAGATTTCCGGAAGGGCGTCGTGTCGAATTCCAATACCATCATCCTGGATGGAGATGCGGGTCGCGGTTCCCTCGTCCTGCCCCGAGACACGGACCTCGCCGCCTTCACGAGAATAGGAGATCGCATTTGCAATGAGATTGGAAAAGAGCATGGAAAACTGTTCGACGCTGCCGTGGGCGCTCGCGGCGGGTACTTCCACCTTCATTTTGACGTTCTTTAGCTCTGCCTTTTCTTTCAAAGTTTCCGCAATGCTCACGATTACCTTATCGAGTTGTACCGTTTCATGATTTGGGGAAACAGCGGACCGGGATTTTAGATTCCCCAATACAAGGATAGCATTTATTCTGTCTCGAAGCATGTGTGCCCGGTTGTCGATCCTCTCGATAATCTCCTTCACATTAGGTGAGACGTCATCCCAATACTGATATTTCAATACCTGTATATTGCTTTCTATGCCCGCAAAAGGCGCTTTGAGATCGTGGGTTGTCACCAGCATTTGAGTGTTTTTTTCTTCACCGGCGCTTATGAGTTCGGCATTGGCGATGCTCAGCTGCTGATCTCGTATCCGGACAGTTTTCGATAAGGTCGAGGTTATGTACCATACGATGAACCAAATGGACACGCCAAAGAGAGCAAGAAAGATCCGGAGTGCTGGCTCTGATTCTGCGGCATTTGATGGATCGGCGAATATGCTTAGAACAGGAAGGACCGACGCAGCCTGCAGTATCACGGTTGAGAGATACACCAAGGAGGCAATGCATGTTACCACGAGGCTTTTTCGAGGAGGAAAGAATATGCATGCCAATACTATATGGAAGAGATAGGTGAACGCTGCGAAGGTTCTGATTGTCCCGATACGGAAAACGAGAGCGGTGACAATTACGAGATCCAGAACTATTTGGATCCAGATATTGGCTTTTATTGATTTTGACGTCGATTCGTGGCCGGAGCCTTTTGC
>JABGPX010000209.1 GCA_018644745.1 Spirochaetales bacterium | reverse complement strand
ACTCCAACAATACTGTCAACCAGGTATTCATCAATGAAGGTGGCGGCGTAGCAACAGCTCAAACATGGCATGCAATAGATTCGGATTATGTTGTAGGCCGCACGAATATCAATGTTGGAGTTAGTGCGGGATTGACTATCGAGCCGGGCGTAACAATACAATTTGCCGGGGGTTCCGGTTTCTATATTGGTAATAGCGGATATTTGACCGCAGATGCCTCCGGCGGATCGGTAATTGTTTTTACCGGTACAACCGCAATGAACGGGCACTGGATGGGACTCCAATTTTACAACACAAACTCGGCTCTGAACATTCTGGATAATGTTACGGTGGAATACACAGGGTATCAGACATGGAGTTATGCGAGTCAGCCGTCGGCTGTATCCCTGGCTTACAACGGGTCGCCCTGCCAGGTAACCATAACCGGTTCAACATTCCAGCATGGCCTTGGTGTAGGCATCGACATCGATTCCACCGTTAGCTACAACCTCGACATTGCGACGGTCAACACCTTTGACGATCTCAGCGGCGCAGATGTGGTTGTAAATTAAACTTTCGCGGAACTTTCGCGTTACCTGGCAGCGCGAGAGTCTCTGTTCGGCCCGTTACTCTGTCCCTGGTTCCCGCCCTGGTTTGCAGGCCTTCGGTTACGTCCGCCTCTGCCTCGGGACTGCCCGCCGCGGGGCGGCCCATTTCGTGAAGATCCTCGAGATCCGGGTCTGTGAGTCCGGGATTGA
Organism: Spirochaetales bacterium; assembly: GCA_018644745.1. The sequence goes on along the minus strand of JABGPX010000209.1, from coordinate 4,236 downwards.
GAGGGTGACGGTTGTCGGTTCCCGCCGCCGGTCTGTGGCCTTTGGAAAAACTGATTTTCGGGAATAAAACCGCCGTAATCGAAGTCGGGAAGCCGTCTTCGTTCGATTTGAACTCCAAGCACTCTCTCAATTCCTCGTACTATCGCCGCATCTTCATTTACCGCGAGGGTAAAAGCGTCACCGGTCTTAAGGGCTCTGCCGGTTCGGCCAATTCGGTGCGTATATGCGTCCACAGTGTCGGGCATATCAAAGTTAATTACATGAGTAACTTCCGAAACATCGATTCCTCTCGCCGCGATATCCGTGGCCACAAGAATGTCATACTTGCCGCCGCGGAAGCCATTTATAGCATCCTGTCTCCGGTTCTGAGATAGATTACCCTGAAGCGACGCAGCTCGGTAATTTTTCTTCAGTAGTAATGCGTGGAGATTCTTTGCGCGGTGTTTTGTTCGTGTAAATATCAGCACGCGGCCGGTGGCGGTCTGTTCGAGCATCGCGAAAAGCAGCTCTTTCCTTTTATCTCCGGAAATCGGAAATAGAGCATGAGAAACCGTTTCCGCCGGAGCGATCATACCGATCTGAACGGTTACAGGATCTTTTAATATGTTGTCAGCGAGACCTCGTATTTCATCAGGCATGGTTGCCGAGAAAAAGAGAGTTTGTCTATCCGTAGGCAGGTATTTAATTACCCTTTTGATATCCGGTAGAAAACCCATATCGCACATCCGGTCGGCCTCATCAAGAACAAGAACTTCAATCTGAGATAAGTCGATACTGCGCTCTCCCAGGTGGTCGAGAAGACGTCCCGGGCAGGCAACAACGATTTCGACACCTCTTTTTAGGGCAGCAAGCTGCGGATTTTTACTCACACCCCCGTATATGGAAACACTCCGGATTCCGGTGCGCTTGCCTAAATCAAGGCTGGCCTGGTAGATCTGCTCTGCAAGTTCCCTGGTGGGTGCGAGAATAAGAGCGCGGATCCGGCCTCTGGGTCCTTTCATGAGTCTTTCGAGAATCGGTAATATAAAAGCCGCCGTTTTTCCAGTTCCTGTCTGGGCGAGACCCAAAATGTCGTCTCCATCCAGAACAAACGGTATCGCCTTTTCCTGTATGGGCGTCGGCGTTATGTATCCGGCGTTTTTTACCCCTTCTTGTATTCGGGGATCTAGAGAAAATTGATCAAATGTCACGTAGAAATGTACTCCCTGGCTATTCTGCAAGCCGGTATTTTGTTCGGCTGGGAAAGAAAAGCTTAGTTATTCTTATTTATTTGCTTATGTGTGCAAGATGTTTTACAAGCAGGATCCCAATATACCATTATTTCCAAAAGATATCCAGCATGGTGCCACGCAACGGTGCCGCGCACCGCGCAATGGTGCCACGCGACGGTGCCACGCAACGGTGCCGCGCAATAGTGATCTAACAATAGCGTTATAGATACCGTTCTCTATTAATAGTGTCGATTTGAGCCGGCTCCAGGAAATTCTTCGCATATTCCTCGTAGGCTCTCGACTCAATCAACAGTGTAAAGAGATCCGGATCCAAGTGACCCTGTAGTTTCATCTGATACAATATTTCTATAGCCTCGGAGAGCATTTTATCTTTCTTATACGGACGATCGGTAGACGTGAGCGCCTCGAGGACATCCGCGAGTGCCATTATCCGCGCGGGGATAGACAACTGCGATAAGACCAATTTCCTTGGATAACCGGATCCATCGGCATGTTCGTGATGAGTTCCGGCATATTCCGGAACCCGTCGGAGATCATCGGGAAAGGGAATATGCTCGAGCATCACAATGGTCTGAGCGACATGTTCATCAATCTTGAATCGCTCCTCATTGGTTAGTGTGCCGCCGCGGACAGACAGATTATACAGCTCGCCGCGATTGTATAGGAATTCGGGCACGACGAATTGGAAATCAAACCTATCGTAGTTCTCCTGAGTCCAGTTTTCACGCGGCACGATATGATCCGGGCGATCAGCCAGAAGGTTTACCCGAACTGGCAGGTCGGTTTCACCATCATCCTTAAGGTCTGCGAATCTCCTTGTCTCTCCCCACGATAATCCAAGCCTATCATCAAAATGCCTGTACCATGGTGTCTCGGCAATCTCTCCGAGTTTCTCGATTTTATCATCAGCCATATATTCGCTGCCGACATTGCATTCCGCGACAAACGCAAAATCTTCATGAAGCTTGATTTCCTTTATCGCAAGCTCTTTGTCCGCCGTTGAGGGATCGGCCCCTTCGAGAACCGCTTTGTGCCGTTCGATGCGGACATCACGCAGCAAAACCTCAAACCGCGTTCGTATTTCATGTATACGGTTATATATTCTCTCAAGCTTTGTTGCTTTATCGACGACGTACTCAGGTGTTGTAACTTTACCGCAATCGTGCAGCCACGCGCCAAGTTCAAACTCCCGTCGGGTAGAAGCGTCATCAAAGGAAAAATCTGCGAATGGGCCGGATTTCATCTTCTCGGCTTCACGCACAAGCAGTTTTGCAATTTCTGGAACCCGGGCGCAATGCCGCGCGGTATACGGACTTTTTGCGTCAATCGCACTGGCAACAAAGCGAACAAGATCGTCGAATAATCGTTTCTGCCTCTCTATCAAATTACGGTTCTGTACGGCTACCGCGGCGGCTGAACTCAAAGCCGCGACAAAACTCTGAAGCTCCTCTGGAAAGGGCACTATTTCCCCGGTTTGCTGATCCACCGCGTTGATAAGCTGCAAAGCGCCGAGTACATCACCGCCGCCTCTCGGTTTAAGCGGAACTGTGAGAAATGAAACAGAACGATAATTATTGCCTTCGTCGAACTTACGGGTGCCGGTAAAATCATATTCTCCAACCTCATAAGCATCGATGATATTCTCGGTTCTCCCTGTATGGAATGTATGGGTAACGACATTTCTATGATTTTCATTTCCATCCGTGTCGTAAAGCTGAACCGGCTTCATGCTAATAGGTATATCGCTTGTCCCTCCCTGCTCAAAACCAAGGGTATCATTGAGAACAATCTTGAACTCGAGCTGGTCACGCGCTTCGTTTACCAGATAAAGGCTTCCGCCATCGGCATGGGTGAGTTTTTTTGCCCCGGATAGAATCATCCCGGATAGCCGATTTATATCGAACTCCGCGGACATCGCGATACTCATATCTACCAGCATCTCGAGCTTGACCAGTGTTTCCTGAAGTGCCTTTGTCCGCTTCGCAATCGTAGCTTTCATTACTTCGAATGCCTGGCCAAGTTGATAAAACTCATGTACGGGCGAATCAACAGCAAGAGCTCCCTCAAAATCCATGCGACCGATACGCTCAGCATCGGCAGACAGCTCTTTCAAAGCTCGAGATAATCTTTGCGCCCAGAGAACAATGAGAGGGGCGACGATCAGGAGTATAAGCAGAGAGATAAGCACTATTTTCCGCCGCATTTCCGCGGCGCCGCTCATGAAATCCTTCACCGGTGCGGCGGAAAGAATTATCAGTTTTCGATTAACCGCCACATTCCATATTTCAGTACGGAGGAGAATATCCTTTAACACGATGGTTGAAGACTCTTGAAAAAGAGATTTCACCGCCGAGTCGGTTCGGTCCAAACCGACGATGATATCATCGATGTTAGGAGAGGCGGCAATTTCCTCCATTTCACCAGCAAGCAAGGCGATACCGCCATTAGCAGAAATATTCTGGGTTGAAACAAACTGTGAGAGACTGGACATAGTCAGATCAACCCCAACAACACCTGCCTCGCCGGGAATCCGGTGAGAGGCGGTAATGCCAGGCTGTTTTAATGAGTTAAACACATATGGTTTGGATAATACCGCTTCTGAATATGATAGCGAAGCTTCATACCAGGGTCTCACCCTCGGATCATAGCTGAACACAGGATCGAGCCTTTGAGAAAGAATCCTTTCATCTGAATCCAGGAAGGTCCAGGTCTGTAACCGATCTTCCTCCCCACGGGTGATGGTTCTGACAATGAGGCTTGTTTTCTCGGGAGCTTCATGAGCATCGATAATCAGGGGATTCTCACGGGCATTAATCACCTGGAAAAAAGTACCGTTGCTAAATCCTATATATGCAGAGTAAAAAGCCGGGCGGCTTTGAAGTATTCGGGAAAACAAGAGTCTTGCCGGGTGATCAAGACCGTCGCCGGTAACCGGCGTTTCGATCTCCGGGACAAAGGCCGCGATGGTTGCATCATCCTGCGAGCTACCCCGGGCGCAAAACAG
>JABGPX010000212.1 GCA_018644745.1 Spirochaetales bacterium | reverse complement strand
ATCGGTCATATTGAGAAAGGCCGAAATCCGCTGAAATTGTGCCGGGAGTTCTCATTTTGATCGATAAAAACGCATCTTCATATATGTTGTCGATTTGACTCCCGATCAATGGATCAAAATGAGAACTCCTCTAAGAACACAGAATTTTTCCGACAAAAAGGAAATCAATTGACAAAACATCTAGGCAGGGCTACGCTTTTAGTAGAGCATATTTCGAATAGAATACGCAAAGGAAGGCGATGTGAGTAACTCCACAATTGGCATAAAGATAGCGGATGGAACTTTTTACTCGATCCTCGAGAAAGATTCCGGAACTAAGAAAAAACTCATTCTGACAACCGTGAGGGATGATCAAACCAGCGTTCAAATTGACCTCTATGAGGGGGAAGGAGCCGAAATCTCATCGGGGCGTTATCTACGCAGCTTACTTATCGAAAATATAACCGGCGGTCCCGCAGGAGAATCGGAGATAGAGCTTCTGATAGGTATAGAAGAGGATGGAAATCTCAGTGCTGAGGCACGCGATCTCAACTCGGGAGACAGCCAGAGCTTGAATATGAGCCTCGAATCGCTCCCCGACGAGGGAACTTTTGACATGCCGGATTTCAATTTCGATGATGATTTTGAAAGCGGGGCTGATTCCGAGACCGAAACAGTTTCGGGCGTTGACGAAAAGTCCGACGATCACGATCTCAGCGATTTTGATGGAGGCTTTGATGAGGATTTCGGAGGCAATATAGATGATTTTTCCGAGACCTTCGACGACGGCAGCGGCGCGCGCAGCGGCGCGCCTAACGTCGGTACTTCCGACTTAGATATCGATGCAGTTTCAGAACCTGATCCATATCAGGACGACATATTGCAGAATTCCGCGAATAGCTATACGGAGCAGCCCAAGAGGAAACCGCTACTTTTGGCCCTTTTTATTATCTTTGGGATTGCCGCAGTCGCGGCTCTCGCGATTCTTCTATACAAGATATTCGAAGGTCCGACTATTCCGGCGCTTGAAGCCAGACAAAGACCGGCAATTGAGCAGCCGACTGAAGCAGTGTCACCGGGCGAAACTGAAAGTGATAAATCCTCCGAGCCTGCGCCCGCGGCTGCGCCCGCAGCTGCCCCCGCAGCGGAAGAGAAAGAGGGGGCCGGAACCGCCGAGAGTAATGAAAAAGACGCTCATGAAACTCCCGGAGATGCAGACGCCCGAAACGGGCCAGCGGCCCAAAGCCGCACAGATCTCTTGGGAGGAGTCTGGTATTGGATACGATGGGGTGATACACTCTGGGATATTTCATCGAGTTTCTACCGGAATCCTTGGTACTATGACAGCATTGCAGAAGAAAATTCTATCGGCAATCCGGATCTTATCTACGCCGGAGCCAAAATCTATATTCCAGAAAAAAAGTAACATTTATTTTCCCTTCGCTAGCCTGCTACGCCGATCCCTCATAATTATTATGTTTCTCATCATCAATATTTCCTGCGGTCCTCAAACAATATGGGATATTCCTGTTGATGACCTACATCGGTTCATCGAATCGGGAGACACTTCATTCCTGCATGACTTGAATACGGAAGAATCTGATCTCGGCGAAATCATAGAACTCGGACCCGGAGCCGCTTATTTTCTGGCCTTTGTTTCTATGGATATCGGCAGAGAAGATCTATATCCGCTGCTTCTGGAGCAGGAGATAGAGAACGCGGACCGGCGATGGACGCTTCTCGCGGGAAATGAATTGGTTAGGCACTGGATCAGCCTGAAAGAATACATGAAGGCAGAGAGGATAGCCCTTCAAATGATCGAGAAGGCGCCGGATGACGGTAATGTACGAAAGCTCTATATCGAATCGCTCTATTGGCAGAAACGGGATCTCGAGGTGTTGGAAAAACTACCTGAGCTCATGACGGCGGATATGGACACTATAGAACTGAGCGAGCTGTCTCTTTTTCAGGCAGTCTCTTCCTCCCGCGTACAAATCCCCGGGTGGGAACAACTCTTTGTGGAACTCTTTACTAAGAATCCGCTCTCCGCCATTCACCACCGCGGCTGGGGATATATCCGGCAGGAAAAAGCCGGGAGCTTTTCCACGGACGAGCTCGAGTATTTTCGCGCCGCCGCTGCCCTTGCTGACAGGAAGTACGATACCGCGGTACCGGTGTTTGCCCGGCTGCTCAGGAAGAATCCCGAAAAGTTTCTCACCCAATCTACCCTTCGTTCGGCCTACGACGCGTATCGGCGCAGCGAGATCTACGCAGAAGGGGCTGATCTTTTTGAGGAGCTGCTCGGTCTTGAAGGAATCCGATCTGATAAAGCTATAGAATATGAGCTGTTTCGGGACGCTGGAATTCTCAATAGAAGAGCAGGAAGATGGACCAGATCGCTTCCTTTCTTCGAAAACGCTCTTTCACTCGCCGATAATGAAAACTCGCGGGATGAAATGCTCTGGTTTCTCTTTGACACCACAAGGGACATTTCCGTTGATGCCGCAATCGATATGATTCCGAAGGTACTAACTGAGATGTCCGATCCGGAATACTTTACCGACGCCTTCGAGGAAATTATAACCACTCTTGTGCAGCAGCGGGAGTGGGATCGTATCCTCAAGCTCTATACTCAAACTGCCGGTCTGACAGCTCCCTATATTGAGGCCCGTCTTGCATACATCTGCGGTGCTGCCCTCAGGGAGGGGTTTCTGGATACCGCAGCGGCAAGGGTCGCATTTTCAGGTCCCGACGATGGAGAAGCATTTGCCCGTATTTTCTTCGGGTACAGCATGATAGAGGACGCCGGAAGATACTACGAAATTGTTGCTTCACAGGCGCTGAATATCCTTCCCGTGTCTCTCTCTATTGTCGATCCTCCCGATATCGCCGGTGCCGAGGCGGGAGATATTGAGCAGCTGGTAAGTTCTTATCTTGCGTACGGCCTTGTTGAAAGGGCATATGAGACCGCCTATCAGGCAAAAGACGAGATTAGAGACCATGTTTTTGTCAATCTTGCCTCGGATCTTTATGATTCCGGAGATGTCATAAACAGTATTCGGATTATGAGCGTACTCCAGGATCGTTTTTCCTTTTATACAACAAGAGAAAATCTCGAGCTCATCTTCCCTAGGGGATTTCGGAACGAAATAGAAGCCGCGGCGGAGAAAAACAACATACCTCCCTATCTCCTTTTTGCTCTCGTCAGAACCGAAAGCGCGTTTACCGCTGATATCCGATCTTCCGCCGGTGCAGTGGGGCTTACGCAGCTTATGCCGGCAACTGCGGCGGAGATGGCGGGAAGGATGAGAATTGATCTTCCCCCGCTTAACGATCCCGCGGCAAATGTCGATATCGGGGCATATTACCTTCGCTATCTCATCGATCGGTATAATAGAGTTTCTCACGCCGTCTTCGCCTACAACGCCGGCCCCGGACGGATGAATTCTTGGCGAGAAAGATATCTTGGCCTTCCTCAAGATCTTCTGCTCGAAGCGGTACCATTTACCGAGACCAGGTATTACGGCAGGCGGGTGCTTGCGTACGCATCGATCTACGGTTACCTTTACTACGGCCTTCAACCGGGGGCGATAGTACATCGGTTTTTCACAGAAGAGCCGGAAGGAACAGACACCGAATGAGCATACTTCAGGCGCTGCTGCTGGGACTAATTCAAGGAATTACGGAATTTCTGCCGGTTTCGAGTTCCGGTCATCTTGTGATGGCTCGCTATATCTTTGAAATTGAACAGATACCTCAACTGTTCGACATTCTCCTTCATCTATCTACCCTTGTTGCAGTAATTCTGGTATTTCGTGCCAGGTTCCTCGCAATAATTGTATCGCTTATCCGTTTTGCTCATAGGCGGTCGGAAGAAAGCGACAAGGCGAATCTTCGCTTTTTGCTCTTAATTATCATCGCAACTCTCTGCACCGGCGTTATCGGCGCCGGCCTCTCGCTGCTGGACGCGGAGAGTTACCCCAAGCTCGTGTCGGTGCTTTTTATCATTACCGGAGCCATACTCATTGCTACGAAATTCCTGAGAAATAATGAATCTATTGCCGAACTCAAGCCGCGGCACGCCATTATTACGGGATTGGCTCAGGGAATAGGGGTCCTGCCGGGAATATCCCGCTCCGGAATCACTATTTCCGCGTCGCTGATGTCCGGCGTGAGCAGGGAGCAGGCCGGTGAGTTCTCATTTCTCATTGCATTTCCTGCAATAGTCGGCGCCGCGCTGCTGGATATAAAGCAGACAGGGGACCTTATGAACGCGGTTTCGTCTGCAAGCCTCGCGGTAGGTATGTGCGCCGCTTTTTTATCGGGTCTGATCTGTCTGATTCTTCTTATCCGGCTGATACGCGGCGGCAAGCTCTATCTGTTCAGTATTTATCTTATTCCTCTCGGAATTGTCAGTCTGGTTCTACTATAGGCTCTCAACCGCCCCTCTATTCCAGCCGATATTGATATAAGGCGTCTTTATTTAGTGGAGGAATCGATTGCGCGATAAAACTTTAATTAGCGGCCTCGCTCTTGCTCTCATCCTTATGTCGGTCTATCTGCTAATATCGCTTTTCACCGTGCTCGGCGGCAATGATAGTTTGATACGCTGGTCTCTTACCTCGTTTGTCGGCTCCTTTCTGTACTCCGGCTTTTCCTGGGCGGCATTCGCCGTTCCTCTCTATCTCGCTGCAGCCGCGGTGCTCCTTATTGGTAAGAAGTTCGGCAGGCATCATATCCTTGTTCTCACCTCGATTATTTTTCCGTTTTTAACGGTGAGCCTGTTTTTCAAGGTAGCCGCGGCGGCTCCCGAAGGAAGAGTTCCCCTTATAATTATCGAGCTTCTCGGCCGGGTCGGCGGATCCGCGGTTTTGGTTTTGGCAGCGATATTCGAAGTAATTCTTATTATCCGATTTGCGCGATCACATAATACCGCAGACCTGGAGCAGGAGCAGGAATCCGATAAGGTCAAGCTGCTGCCTTCCTCAAAACAA